>JAJRVO010000810.1 GCA_024277275.1 Chloroflexota bacterium | reverse complement strand
TTCCCCGGACGCATCGGGCATCTGGGGAAATTGGATATTGGCCAGGTGGCTAATATTTAACCTGGTCACCTGACCAGGTTATGCTGTAGAGCCAAAGATATGGCCTCCATCCGGCTTGAAGCGCCCAGTTTAGAAAGGATATTGCTGACATGGGCCTTGGCGGTTGAGCGGCTAACGGTCAGCCTTACGGCAATCTCCGGGTTTGTTAAGCCCTCAACCAGCAAGGTTAGCACTTCACGCTCGCGGGGGGTTAGATTATGACCCAGAGCAGGCTCGTGGCCGGCAGTCTGAACAAGCGCCTGGACCGCTTCCGGGGCCAGGGTAGACCGTCCTGCGTGGGCCGCCCGGATTGCCTCGGTTAAATCGGCGGCTGAGACATTTTTAAGAAGGTAACTAATAGCCCCGGCCTGGAGCGCCTTTTGAACTAACTCTTGCTCCTGAAAGCTGGTCAGGGCGATGATTTGTACCTGGGGGTAACGTTCTCTGATGAGACGAGTGGCGGTGGCCCCGTCCATCTCCGGCATTACCATGTCCATCAGAATCACGTCGGGTTGGGCCTGATGACACAGGCGCAGAGCTTCTTCGCCGTTGCTAGCTTCGCCAACCAGTTCCAGATCAGGCTTAACCTTTAAAAAGACCGCCAGCCCTCTACGAACCATGTCGTGATCGTCAACAATCATCACCCGGATTTTTTTATCTGCCATTGTTTTGAGTCCTTTTGTTTAGAGAAGTTACGGTAATTCAAGGTAGTTGTAAAATAGGACGAATGACGAACGACGGCGGATGAATGAAATGATAGCGCAGGGTTTTTGTCGTTCGTCCATCGTCTTTCGTCCGGTTGAATAAAACGCTCCAAATAATTACCGAATCCTCTTGTCTGTTCTCATTTTTTCCAGACGGCTTGGACCTGAGTACCGTGACCAGGCCGGCTTTCAATCTTTAGTGTGGCCCCAATTGCTTCGGCGCGTTCGCGCATTATACCCAGCCCCAGGCGGTCTGGGGTAACGCTTGTCCGGTCAAAACCGCGCCCGTCGTCACTGATGGACAACTCTACCTGTTCTTGCCCGGTTTTGGCGATATTGGCAGGAACACAACGCAAACTCACCGCCGATTGGCCGGCGCGCGCGTGTTTAGCGACGTTGTTTAAGGCTTCCTGGGCAATGTGGTACAGCGCAATGTGAACGTCGGGCGGCAGGGTGTATTTGCCATTTACAGTTACTGTAACGGGTATGCCTGTCCGGCCGGTAACGGCTTCGGCAAGTTGGTGTAGCAGGTCGCTCATATTTGCCTCGACCAGGGCCGCCGGTCGTCGCTCTAGCAACAAAGTGCGCATTTCGGCCAGGGCGCCCCGGCTCAACTGGCGCAGTTCTTTTAACAGTTGGCGGCCTTCAATTTGATCAACTTCCCAGAGATCGGGCAGCACCTCGGCAATCAGGCTGGCTGAAAAAAGGGTCTGTGTGACCGCGTCGTGCAGGTCGCGGGCCAGGCGACTGCGCTCGGCGGCTACGGCGGTTTTTTCGGCCTGCTCGTAAAGCCGGGTGTTGTCTACGGCCACGCCAAGTTGAGCGGCAATAGATTTGAAAAGGGCAAGCTGTCGATTGTTGAATGTACTGCTTTGTTGGCCGATTATGGCCAAAATTCCCAGAGCTTGTCCTCTGGCTCTTAACGGCAGCAAAGCGGCGGGCTGCGTATCGGGTTGTTCCGTTTCCGGCGGCTCGTAAAGTGGTTTGTTGCCGGCAATAACTTCCAAACCGGCCTGGGTCAAATGCGCCAGTTCTTGTGCGGGAATGGCACGATCCGGATAAGTGGCTCGTAGTTCAAGTTCATTCGAGTCGTCGCCAAGAAGCATTACGCTGGCGCGCGCGGCCCCAACCAACCCTACCAGGCGGTCTAAAGTTGTGTTCAACATCTCATCCAGGTCCAACGAACTACTGGCCGCCGCCGATACGTCTAGCAACGTTTGTAATTGACGCTGGCGACTCTGTTCCTGCCAATATAGCCGGGCGTTCTCCAGGCCAATCACGGCGCTGGAGGCCAGCATCATCAGCACGCGCTCGTCGGTTGACCCAAATGTCCCCGATACTTTATTTAAGATTGAGATAACCCCAAGGGGATGAGAGTCTGATATCAGCGGCACAGCCATCAAAGATTGCGCCCCTGTCTGTTCAACCAAATTACGCCGGCGTGGGTCAAACTTAACGTGGGGATCATTTCTGACATCGGCCACATAAACAGGCTTTTGGGTTTGAATAGCTAATTGGGCCAGAGAACCTTCAGCCGGTATGCGATAACCAAGCAGCGTTTCAGCAGATTCTTTATCCGTGTCGGCCACAATACGAAAGACGTCCCCCTCAAGCAAAAACACAATGGCCCGCTGCGATGAAGTCAAGCGTCGGGCTTCGTCGGCAATCAATTGCATCACGGCATCGGGGTCTAAGCGGCTGGTAATGGCTTGCTGCACGTCGAACAGGGTAGTTAGCTCGTGCGTGCGAGCCTCTACGCGCTTTTCCAACTCCTGGCGGTTGAGTACCCGCTCGGTAATATCGGTTATAAAGCCTTCCAGCGCCAGCAATTCCCCATTGGCAGAAAAGACGCCGCGCCCTTTTTCCCAGACCCACTTCTCTTCCCCGGCGGCGGTAGTGATACGGTAGGCAAGTTGAAAGGGGCGCTTTTCTTTTAAAGCAAGCTGCACATCTTCCCACACCGATGCCCGATCGTCCGGGTGCATAAGTTGCTCATAGGCTATTGTTTGGTTGCCAATTAAATCGGCTGGTTGGTAGCCGGTCAGGCTAAAGCTGCCTTTGCTAACAAATTCCATTGTCCAGCCCGGGTCGTTATGGCAGCGGTACGCCATACCGGGCAGGTTGTTCATTAGAGTCAAGAGGGTTTGCTCTTGCTCCTGCAATATTTTGAGGGTTTTGGGCAACGTCATAGTATTGCGCCTTTAGCCGGCTAATTATAGTATTACCTCGCAACATTTGCGTTATCCGCGAGAATCATTTGTTCATTGTTAATTGCTCATTGTTAATTTGCGGCTTGCCGCGCTATGCATCACAGTTTATACTGTTATTCTAACCGTGTTTGGGAAAGAAGCAACCGTGTCAATGCCAAAAATGGGACGTCAAGTTGCGCTTTGGACTTTAGGTTGGCGCTGAGAGCGTGTTTCTTAAAGACCGCAGAGGTTTTTTGCGAGATATTTTCAAGCGAATTTGCCCCGATTATGACCCTAACTTACAGTTAAAATGGGCTTTAGAAACCTCTGCGGTCTGGCCCACACGATTTAAGAAACACGCTC
>JAJRVO010000086.1 GCA_024277275.1 Chloroflexota bacterium | reverse complement strand
TTTGGTAGGCTGGATAGGCTGGCAATGGGCTTTTGTCGTGTTGGCGCTTGGCCCGGTATTTGGCGTGTGGGCTATGTGGTTGTTAAAACGCTCTCCAATGGCAACCCAACTAGCCGGCGGACGAGGGTAGTTGGGAACGCTGAACGCTGAATGATGAATGATGAAGTTTTATCCCGTTCACTTTGTGTTTATCTGGTTCCCGAACCAGAGTTTGGCAACTAGTACAGCTTGGCGGAAGTCTTTCGGTAGTTACAAGCAGCGCGTTGCTTAGTTTATGGAGTGAAAAAGTGCACTTTTTCACTCCATAAACTACCGAAGGATTTACGCCGCCGTGTACTAGTGTCGTGTCAAGGCTAAAATGATAGGTAGTATAGCCCCTTGTGGGCGTTATTTCAAGCATAAAACGGGCACAAGGCCCGATGCTACAACTTATCAAAACACGCTTGACACGACCTAGAATGGGCGGGTAGATTCGCTGAATTTCCTGCTTCGGATTAGAATCCTCAGCCATTCCTGCTTGACGAAGGGTTCTGATGTCTGACCAATTTACCACTGCTGTTAATCCTGCTCCGGCGCGGGGATTAGCGCTCCAGATGACGGTGGCCGCGCTGGGGCGATTTATTATCAACACCTCGCGGCGTTTTGTTTACCCCTATGCCCCGGCCCTTAGCCGGGGGTTGGGGGTTCCTCTTACCTCTATTACCGCCCTGATTGCTCTTAACCAATTTACTGGGGTTCTTAGCCCTCTCTTTGGCCCTCTGAGCGATCGCTGGGGATACCGGGTTATGATGCTGACCGGCTTGGGTATCCTGGCCGCAGGGATGCTGGCCTGCGGCCTTTTGCCCTTTTATGGGGTAATATTGGTTGCCTTATTTCTGGCCGGTTTAGGCAAAAGTATGTTCGACCCGGCTCTGCAAGCCTACATTGGCGAGAGAGTGCCCTACCAGCGCCGGGGAATGGTTATTGGCCTGATTGAACTGAGTTGGGCCGGAGCCTCGTTAATTGGTATTCCAATGGCCGGTCTGCTCATTGAGCAATTGGGCTGGCGAGCGCCTTTTTTTGTGTTGGGCGGCCTGGGATTGCTGGCTATGGCAACGTTGGGGCTGGTTATTCCCACCGAGAGGCATCACCCGCATCATGTTGCAAGCTCAATGGGTTTTCGACAGGCATGGCGGCAATTATGCCAGGAGCGCGCCGCTTTGGGGATGTTGGGCTTTGGTTTTTTCTTTGGCATAGCTAATGATAGCCTATTTGTTGTTTACGGGGCATGGCTGGAAAGTAACTTTGCTCTGGGGCTTGTGGCTTTGGGTATGGCTACCACGGTGATTGGCGCTGCCGAGCTAATGGGCGAAACTCTAACCGCTACCATCGCCGACCGTTTGGGATTGAAGCGAGCCGTTATTATTGGCGCTATCCTTTCGATCTTTAGTTATGTATTGATGCCGGTCATTGCGCAAACGCTGCCCCTGGCTTTAGCCGGCCTATTTATCATCTTTATTACCTTTGAATTCTCCATTGTGACAGCTTTTTCACTTGTCACCGAAGTTTTACCCGGGGCGCGGGCCACAATGACCTCATTCTTTGTTGCTGTTGGGGGTCTTGGCCGTATGGTTGGCGCGCTTATGGGGGGGGCAATTTGGTTGTGGGGCGGTATGCCGGCCACCGGATTTATCGCGGCTGTTCTGAGCGTTGTAGCTTTGGCATTTTTTGTGTGGGGACTACGCCGATGGCAAGCTTGATGCCCAGCCCACATAGGTTGCGCAACCGGCTGAAGTGACTATAATTTTGTTGTTAACTTTGAACTAACATCTTAGATAACTTGTACAATACAAACCCCTCCTGTGCAACAATATTAATGCATAACACAGGAGGGGTGATTTTTAGATTGAAAAAGGAGTTGTACCGACAATGTTACAACCATCAAATATCACCCCAGAGGATTTGGGCGAAGGACTGGTTTCCGTTATTCCCGGTAAAGACCCGGAATTAGCCGTTTCTATCAAACGCATCCCGGTCTCAGAATTAGATTTGAGCGTCAGAATCATTCCGGTTTGTGAACCAACTTTGGGCGGCAATGAGTCAAAATATGTAATGGATTGCCTGGAATCGAACTGGATTTCGTCGGCGGGTAAATTTATCCCGGCTTTTGAAGAGAAGTTTGCGGCTGAGTGCGGCTGTAAATACGGCGCTGCCTGCGCCAACGGCACGGTGGCTTTGCATTTGGGGCTGGCGGCTCTGGGGCTTGAACCCGGCGATGAAGTTATTGTGCCTACTTTTACCATGATTGCCAGCATTAATGCCATCGCTTATACCGGGGCCACGCCGGTCTTGATAGATTCTGAACCCCACACCTGGAATATGGACGTTAACCAATTGGCCGATAAAATTACGCCCAAAACAAAGGCAATTATGCCCGTTCACATTTACGGCCATCCGGTTGATATGGACCCGGTGATGGAGTTGGCCGAAAAGCACGGCCTTTTTGTGTTGTAAGACGCGGCGGAAGCTCATGGGGCGGAGTATAAAGGCCGGCGGGCCGGCGGTTTGGGCCACGCGGGAGCTTTTAGCTTTTATGCCAACAAAATTATCACCACCGGCGAAGGCGGTATGATTACCACCAATGACGCCGGGTTAGCTGCGCTTGTCCGCAACCTGCGCGACCATGCTTTCTCTTCCGAGCGACATTTTTGGCATAAGTTTATGGGCTTCAATTACCGAATGACCAACCTGCAAGCCGCGGTTGGTCTGGCTCAAACCGAGCAACTGGCCGGGTTTGTGGAAAATCGCCGCCGAAATGCCGCGCTTTACACGGAATTGCTCAAAGATATGCCCGGCATTGTCACCCCGCCGGAAACGGAGAACGTTAAAAACGTTTTCTGGATGTACTCAATCCTGGTCGAAGATGAATTTGGAATGACCCGCGACCAGTTGCGAGCCTTCCTGGCCCAACGCGGCATCGAAACCCGCACGTTCTTTATTCCTATGCATCTGCAACCCATCTATTACCAGACATTCAAAGGGCAGCGTTATCCGGTGGCCGAAATGCTGTGCGAAAGAGGCTTTTATCTGCCCTCGGCTTCGTCCCTTACAGAGAGTCAAATCCGGTATATTGCCGGGATAATGCAACAAGCTTACCAGCAGGCAACAGGCCAATAATCTATGGAGCGATCTGAATATGAGTCGATGTACGAACTGGAAGACATCCATTGGTGGTTTGTTGGCCGGCAACGGCTGGCTTTAACGCTGGTTGAGCAGTGGATTACATTTAATCCCGACGCCCGTATTCTTGATGTAGGATGCGGCACCGGGGGCAATGTACAGGCTTTATCCCGGTACGGAAAATCAACCGGGCTTGATATAAGTCCAATTGCCCTGGATTTTGCTCGCCGTCGCCAATTACCCCGTTTGCTGCAAGGTTCGGGGTTGGCCTTACCCTATGCCGATAATTCTTTTGACCTGGTTACTATCTTTGATGTGCTGTATCATCGTTGGATTACCGATGACACTCAGGCGCTGCAAGAACTTTACCGGGTTTTACGCCCCAACGGCTGGCTGCTTATTACCGACTCGGCCCTGCCCATACTGTGGAGTTCCCATGACGAGGTTTATTTTGCCCGGCAACGGTATACACTGCGCGACCTGCGCGCCAAGTTGAGTCTGGTAGGCTTTCAACAGCGGGTCTGCTCATACGCCAATATGTTGCTGTTACCAATCTTTCTGTTTGTTCGTTTAACAATGGATTGGCTGCCGCTGGCCAATAATATCGACCAACAAGGCACGTTTCCGGGCTGGCTCAACCGATTGCTTACTTTTATTCGCAGTCTGGAGGCAATATGGTTGCGTTTAGGTGGGGCTTTGCCCATAGGCAGCAGCTTGATTGTTTTATCCCAAAAGCCGGGTGGAGATTAGCGTCTTAGCAACTGAGTTCTTGCTTTTTGGGCAAGAAAATTGTTGTAAACGCGGTGAATTTGCGAATGGGCGAATGGCGAATATAGCGGTTCATCATTCGCCATTCGCTCATTCGCCATTCCGGTTTATCCGGGTTAGGTCTAATCTAAAGGGGTAGAGATGCCCAAAACAAAGGGGACTTTATGAAAAGAGCAAACTTAGGCCGCGGCCTCATCATTTTAGCCGTTACCGGTTTTTTTATTTATCGATATTATGATTTGGGCGGCGCGGTTTACCTGTTTTTTATTGCGCTTTTTGGCGCAGCGGGCGTGTTGAGTTTAACCGGACACTTGCCCTCGCGCTGGCAAAATGTGGGACTTAACCTGGGCATCAGTTTGCTCTTTTTAGATTTTGTCTTTGCCAAGATTCAGTGGGCCGAGTTTGGTCGCGCTCTGGCCGAAGCCAACTACTGGATGCTTGTGCCATCGACGTTCTTTGTGTTTTTACACCTTTATTTCCGCACCCTGCGCTGGCAATGGCTGCTTAAGCCGATGGGCGAGGTGGCTTTCTGGCCCGCATTTAGGGGGTTGGTTATCGGCATTACCGGCAATACCGTGCTGCCGGCCCGAGCCGGTGAGTTTTTGCGAGCCTACGTGTTAGGACGCTCAACCGGCCTTTCTAAAACCGGCGTGTTTGCCACGCGGGTAGTTGAGCGCATCTTTGACGGCGTTACTGTTTTGCTGGTTTTGCTGGTTGTGATAATTTTGGGTGTGCGGAATGAAGATTTGCAGAGAGCGGGCATGTTTGGGGCTGTATTTTATGTTGGGGCTATGGTTGGTCTGGT
>JAJRVO010000809.1 GCA_024277275.1 Chloroflexota bacterium | reverse complement strand
TCAGAACGCACCCTGCAAGCGTTGCTCTTTTTGGGCATATTTTTGCTCTTCTCCGCCGCCCTGTCCTTTGTAGCCTGGGGCTGGAAAGGTTTCTCAGCCCCGGTGCGCGTGGCTATCCCCACCGGCTTCACCGTCCTCTTCTTTGCCCTGGGCTGGTACGTGCGTACCAAAACGCCCATGTACCGCTCCGCCATTGCCCTGAGCGCCATTGCCGCCCTGCTCATCCCCATCGACTTTTACACCATCTACATTAATTTCAACATCCCGCCCAATTTCTGGCCCTTGTTCTGGCTCATTACCTCTGTGGCCAGTTTGGGCGCTTATATCATCACCGCGCTCATCATCCGCAGCAAATTTTTTGGTTTCTTAGTGGGGACAGCCGCCGGCAGCGCCGTCCTGGCCCTGATTGAGGTGGGACACCAGGCAACCGGCCTCTCTCTCGATTGGCGGAGCGCGGGTTTGTCGGGATTAGCCCTGGGCCTGATTATGCTGGCGACAACCTTCGCCCCACCCTCCAAACAAGAGCAACCGCACGGCGCGCCGGCTATCTTTGCCGACCCCTTCCGCTACCTCTCCTTGCTGACCATCAGCGTCATTATGCCCCTCGCCTTTGGCTGGCGCTTTATTCAGCGCGACACTTACGATACCCTGCATTACGCCCTGACCCTAAACTGGTGGCTGGGAGGCTTTCTTTTTGGCTGGGGGGCCATTCAGTACCGAAGCCGGGGAATGGGCGCTCTAGCAGCCATTATTTTGCCTGTGGCGACCTATCTGGCCCAGGCCGCAGTCTTCAACAAAGTTGGCGTCAACCCGGCCTGGCACGCCTTTGGCTGGGCTTTGCTGATACCGCTCTACTTTATCGTCGGTTACAAGTTACTGGCCCACAAAGACGATCCCGTTATCCACAGCCACGGGCGCACCGCCGTTAGATGGGGTGTGGCCCTGCTCATTGTGGCCGCTTTCTGGTCGCTGACCGACCTGACCAGTTTAGCCGCCGCCGCCAGCAGTCACGCTGTTTTGGCCGGAGCAGTCATCCTGGCCGCGCTACTCTGGCAGCGCCCCGTTTATCTCTACGGAGCCTCGATACTCTCCTTCTCTGCTACCACCTTTACGATGGCCGAGATGGATTTAACCCTGGCCCAGTTAAGTGCAGGCTGGGCCTCGCTGGCCATTGCTCACATCGTTATCGGCCTCAACGTGGGAACCCGGTTCCCAATTCCTGCGCCCAATCTAGCCGCTCCTCTGGTCACTGCCGGTTATTTGATTGCCGGCGCTGCCATTTTGCCAACTATTTTCCCCTACGACGGCAATTGGCTGGCCTATGCGCTCGGTAACTGGCTGGCTCTGGTCGGGTGGGGGGCTAAACTGGCTCACATCAAGCAGCCGGGCTTTGTGGGTCGAGGCGTTTGGCGTAAACCCATATTCCACTGGTTCACGGCTGCTCCGCTCCCTATCTGGCTCTGGATTCTGTTCACCAATATCCACACACTCAACTTCATCTTCCCATTGGCGCTGGCCGCCTTAGCCTGGGTAATGGTCTTGCTCAGTTATCGGCTGGCTAAAGCAGCGCCGGCTTATCGCTACCCCTGGTCTTTAACCGGGGGATTGGTCAGTATCGCCGCGCCTATTGCTGCCTTTGCCATCGCCCCCGACGGGTTTACGCCGGGGTTAACCCTGCTGGCTGCCGGCCTGCTCTACTTTGTCGACGCTGTTACCAACCGGCAAGCAGGGGAGTTTGTCCCGGCCGGGCTGGTCACGGCCTGGGGTTACACATTTTTACTCAACCGGCTGCAACTCTCATCTGGCGTTGTAACCTTTGGTCTGGCTTTGCTCATCGCCATCTACTTTTTGGCCGGATTGTGGACCGAGCGTAAAAAGTCGCCCATATTCACGCAGCAGTTTTTCTTTCCCCTTTACTTCACGGCCCACTTTTTAACCTATATCCTGCTTATGCAACTCTATACCCCTCCTCTGGGCAAGTTTTTCTTCAACTCCCCCTGGACAGACGCAACCCGCCTGTGGGGGGCGGCCAGCCAGTTTCTATTGGCGATTACCTACGGTCTGTACGCCTGGGGTACGTTCAAAGAAAGGTGGGGACACCTGGCTGCCTGGCTGCTTGCGGGCGGGAGTACATTTGTCGCCATTACCTACAGCACGGCCAACGGTTCGCTGGTCGCTGAATTGGCTCTGGTCGTCATCGCCTTTATTCTGGTCGAGAGAGGTTTATATCGACTTCGCCGGCGCAGCGTCAGAACTCGTCAACAAGCATTTATCCGATTAACCTGGCGGCTGTTCAAGCGTCCTTTGTTGGCGACCGGCTGGGTTGGGTCTGCTCTCGTCATTGGGTTGGCGCTGCTCTACAATTCATTGTGGCTGGGGGGAGGTCGAACCGCGCAAATTTGGGCAATGGTTGCCCTGTGGCTGATTACGGCCCTATATGCCCTTTCAGCGCGGTTGTTTCGACAGGTCCACTTTGTATGGCTGGCCGCGCCGCTTAGTTTTGCCCCGTGGACAATTCTGGCCGGTTTAAGCTGGTTCACCCCTTATCAACCCACTGCGGCAACTTACGCACTCAGTTGGGCGCTGCTGGCCTGGGCGCTCTTTATCATCAACTTGATTTTGAAGCGATTCAAGCTGAACGCCTATGCCCTGGCCCCCAAGGCCATCGCCCGGGCAGCGCTGCTCTTTTCGCTGATATGGAGCATTGTCAACTTTACGCCTGATAGTCTTGTCCAGGCGTTGGGGCTGCTGGCAATCGGCCTGCTCTACTTTGCCGATGCGATTGTTAATCGACAATCCCCGGCTTTAGCCCCCGGCGCGTTTGTTAGCGGGTGGGGTTATCTGGTTTTGCTGGACTGGTTCAATTTGTCGTTCGATGCGCTTGGCTTTGCGCTGGCTCTGCTCATTGCCGTTTACTTTTTGGCGGGGTTGCGGGTCGAGCAAAAGAAGTCAAGCATATTTTCCCATAAGTTTCTAGCTCCGCTGTATCTAACCACGCACGTTTTGACCCTGGGCCTGTTGTGGCTAATTTACGTCCGTCCCTTTGACGCGCTATTTTTTGGCCCCGACTGGACGGACGCAATGCGCTTGTGGGGGGCAGCCGGTCAGCTTATTTTAGGGCTGGTGTATGGTCTTTACGCCTGGGGAACGTACAAAGAAAGATGGGGACATTTGGCGGCGTGGTTGCCGGCATTTGGCGGCGCGTTCATCGCCATTACTTACAGTACCGGGCGGGGTTCATCGGCGGCCAAAGCCGCGTTGGGAGCCATTGCCTTTATTTTGGCCGAGCGAGGTTTGCACTGGCTGCGCCGGCATCCCGCCCTTAGAAGTCGTCAACAGGCATTTATCCGATTAACCTGGCGGCTGTATCGGCGGCCTTTGCTGGTAACGGGTTGGGCTATCTCTGCAACTGCCATTGGGATGGCGCTTATCCGCAATCTGTTGCTGCTGGAGGGCGGGCGAACTCAGCAAATTTGGGCGGCGATAGCCCTGGTGTTGATTACCGGCCTGTATGGGCTTTCGGCCCGTCTGTTCCGGCAAGCGCGCTTTTTGTGGCTGGCTGCGCCGCTTAGTTTCGTCCCCTGGACCATTTTTACCTATTTGGGCTGGTTTACGCTGTATCGGCCCACATTGCCGGGATACGGGCTAAGTTGGGCGCTGTTGGCCTGGGCGCTGTTGTTGATAAGCCTGGCTTTAGACCAACGCGCTCCGCACAGTTATGGCCTGCCCGTTAAATTGGCAGCGCACCTGTTGGTTCCTTTCGCGCTTCTGTGGGGTATCGCCGATGTGGATACCAGTCGTTTCACCTTTGGGCTGGCGGTTGGCTTTTACGGGCTGATAGCGATGCTCAATCATCGACATTTAGAGGAAGCCGGGCGTCGATTTGCCAATATTCGGAAAACAAAGTTTTTCTATCCGGCTTTGGGCCTGATTCCTGTCTGGTGTCTCTATCTTTTGGCGTGGTTATTGCCGGTCGCCCCACGTGAGCAGTATGGCCTTTTGTTGTTAATTTTTGGGCCTCTTGGCATAGCGACCGGGCAATGGCTTTACCGGCGCGCTCCTGACCAAAAAGCGGGTAGTCGATATGCCCTGCCGGCGTACCTGACGGGTTACATGTCGCTTGTTACCGGCACTGCATTAGTAGCCCACGAGTCGACACTATTGGCGATGGTCCTACTTTTTGATGCCTTGCTAATGCTAGTCTCTGCCTGGTTACTGAGAAATCCGGTTTGGGTTTACCCGGCAACGATACTCGCGCCGCTGTCGCTCTTGCTAACGTTGCAAGAAATAGCTGTGCCGGTGAATCGATACGGATGGTGGTTAATCGGTTTAGCCTCGATTTACCTGGCCTCGACCTGGGTTTTACGGCGAGCCAATCTTTCTGCCTACGGAACGGCTACGATGGCCGCAGGGTTTATGCTGGTAGCGTTGGGGTTGCCTCCATCGAGCCTGGACCAGACCGGGGCGTTGTGGGGATACGGCAGCGCGGCGGTGTTATATGCTATCTCTGCTTTTTGGCTGCGGCAGCCTTTGCTGTTGACTCCGGCCGGCGGGTTAGCCATTGTGCCTTATGCCATCAGCCTGCAAAATTCTTCGCTTGCTCCTGAGTACTACGGATTGGCTCTGTTTCCGGGGGCCGCGATTGCGCTGGTCGTTGGCTCGATATTTGATAACCGCTTTGGTTCGTGGCAAGACTTTCCGTGGGATAATCGGGGCCGCTGGCCGGTGGCTTTGGGCGACCGGCTGGTAAGTTGGTGGTCGCTGCCATTGTATACAGTTGGCTTTGGCCTGGCTGTGGTCAGCCCCTTCTTTGCCCAATCGAAATCGGGACTGGTGGCGCTAAACTTTTTGCTGATGATGCCCCTCTTTGGTTGGGCCATTTATCGTTTCAGGTTGAGAGGGTGGTTGGCCGCTATGGCGGTGGCCGGACACTTTGCCGCGCTTTATTATTTAGGCGCATTAGGGTGGTGGCAACATCGCAACATAGCTGAAGCATGGCTTAGATTCCTGCCAGTTACCCTAATTATAACCGTAGTTGCCCTGGTTATCGAGCGATACAGAGGCGAAACCCCACCCATTTATAAAAAGGGACCGTCGAATGGCTGGTCGCATCCTCTTTACATAATCATCTCACTTGACATAATTATAAGTCAGGTGTTAAGCCTGACAGGCAGTGGCACATCGGCTGCGGCAATTGTAACGTTAAGCCATACTATTTTGATTGCGGTTTTTGCATCGTTCTGGTTTTCGCCCAGAGTGTTCTATGTCAGCATCAGTTTAGGGGTTGTAGCCCTGGCACAGTGGGTGGCGATTTTCGACGGGGTTGTTCAAGATTTTGTTGTTGCTTTGGCCGGGTTAGCCCTGGCATATGGTCTGGTTGGATATGGGTTAGCCCTGCTGCGTGATAGTTTAGGGGATGACCAAGAGTTACGTCCCTGGATGGCTATCTGGGAGTTGCCGTTACAGAGGTTTAGCCTTGGGCTTTCTTTTGTTACGTTGGGGTTAACAAGTTTGTTGGGGGCAGATTTAATCGGCTGGTCAACCAAGGCTATGTTTGGCGCTCCATTCCGACGATTTGTAGACCCTACAACTGTGCAGATGGTTGTTGGGGTATTGGGGTTCCTGGGATTGCTGTATGTCGTCGTATCGTTTACCCATCAATGGGCACGCCTGGGATACCTTGCTATCGGGATGTTGCTATCGGCCTGGATGTTACATGTATTCTACATTCTGCAATGGGACGATTTAAGACGAGTGCAGTGGTATGCCATACCTGCCGGTTTATTTTTGCTAGGCATCGCTTACGTGGAGTGGCAGCAAGGAAACAAAACCTTTGCCCGTAGGTTGGATTATGCAGCAATGGTATTGATATTGGGGTCGCTCTTTTGGCAAACTTTATTGTTCGGTTGGGGATATGCTTTGTTATTAGGGGGTGAAGGGTTAGCCGCTTTCTTCTGGGGCAGCGCTCGCCGCCTACGTCGATTTCTTTATGCCGGTATGGTCGGGGTTATTTTGGCGACAGTGGGGCAGTTGCTTAACTCGCTAAGTTCGATTAACCAATGGATTGTGTTTGGGACTATCGGATTGTTGCTGGTGTTGGTTGCTATTGTTGTAGAACGAAAATTGGAAGATATAAAGTCCTGGCAAGAGATTTTGGAATCTTGGGAGTAAAGATGAAATCCACAATGAAGACGTTGCCGGCCTGGTCAAAACAAACAATCGCTATTGCCGGTTTGCTGCTGGCTTTACCGGGGCTTTTCATTGGGCCTGGTTTTCTGTGCTTGACCTTAGCTTTGGCAATTGAGAACGAGCCTGAAGCTATCACAGTTGGGCTAATGGGTTTTGTCCTAACATTGTTGACCGTTGGAACCGGAGGAGCCATATTTTGGCATAGCACATCATCAATACAAGGCAAAGTCTCAAAACCTCTGAGTTTACCCTCGACACGCAAATTGGTCGGTATGTTTGCCGTTTATGTGGTGGTAGGGGCAATCATTTTTCAAAGCGATTTTATGGCCGGTTTGTTTTTTCCGCCTACTGTACTGGTAGCAGTTTCGATGCCGCCATTGCTGGTCGTGTCATGGTTTATGAATCAGCAGACAGAAGGAATAACCTGGCGACGGGCTGTTGTTACTTTTGCCGGCAGCGCGTTACTGAGCGTCTTTGTCTGGGTTGTGTTACAAAGCCTGCTGCTTATCGCTGCCTCAGTTCTAGCGCCTAATCCCGGCAGAGCAATAATCGGCAGTTTGGATTTGTTTGAGGATTTGGTCAGTCATGATATTACTTGGGCCATGCGGAGCGAGGGTTTTATACACGTTTTCATCCAGATGGCCATCATTGTCCCTGTAGTTGGGGCATTGGCAAAACCATTAGCTACATTACCGTTTCTAGGTCATCTTTCCCGTCGAGAGACATTTTTGATGGGCGCCATAGCCGGGACCGGTTTTGCGGCATTGGAAAGTGTGGTTTATGTCGGTCTTGGGTTTCGCTTTTGGATTTGGGTTTTAATCATACAAGCGTTAGGCGGGGCAATCCATCCACTTGGCGCCGGATTGATTGCTGTGGGATGGCGCGATATTTTGAAAGGGAAGTCCAATGCCTGGCCTAATTGGCTGGCCCGTTTTGGGGTAGCTGCGGCTTTGCATATGCTTTGGAACACCGGGTTCCTGTTATTTATTACCGTGATTGGGACAGGTTATTCTACAAG
>JAJRVO010000808.1 GCA_024277275.1 Chloroflexota bacterium | reverse complement strand
TTCGAGATCGTCGAATGGATACCCGTACTGCAACCCTACTTTTGATAACGGTTGTATTTGGCTTGATGCTTTTTAAATCTCGCCGCTTTGTGGAATATTACCCGGCCTTTGCCTGGCTGTTTTGCGCTGTTGCCTGGTCGCCTTTCTTGGAAGAGTGGCGTCAAAGTAAAATGTGGGTGAGTAAAGTTTTGCCGTTAGGTATGGCGCTTGTTCTAGGTTTGGCTATTTGGTTTAATGTTCAGGCAGTCCGGGAAGATTTGCAAGATATTACATCTTACAAACGTTTTGCCGAGGCTTCAGCCTGGCTACAGGCAAACACGCCGCGTGGAAGCCGGGTTTTTCAAACTGATTGGGATGATTTTACCTGGCTGTATTTTAACAACACCCATAACACCTACACGTTAGGGCTGGACCCCACCTATATGCAGTTGTACGACCCCGAACTGTATGATTTGTGGAGAGAGGTTACCAGGGGCTGGATCAAAGCTCCGAGTCGAACTATTACCGAAACCTTTGACTCAGGTTATGTTCTGACCGATCTGGATCATGAGGATTTTCTCTCCGAGGCTGAAGCCGATCCCGATCTGCAAGAGGTCTATCGGGACGAGTATGCGGTTATCTTTTTGGCGCTTAGCCGGCCAGATAAATTTACAGGGGAGTATTGAAAGAAAGGGTATTTCTGTTGACTGTGGGTAAGAGTGTTGGAGTGCGGAATTCATTCCGCTTTGAGGCTGCACTCCAATACTCCACGCAGGAAATACGCAAAAAAAAACAGGCGCCGGCGACTGTTTTTTTGATTAACAGGTTTTTTTTATTTTGGACAAGTTAGGCAATGCGATAGGGCATACCAGAAAGGATACCTGCTCTGCCGGTAAAAGGCTCCCCAATTTCCAGTCCCCCTTTTTGAATTTGGAAGCGTCGTATTTCTTTTTGATGGGGGCTGCCCCGCATTTTCATAATGGCAATAGCCCGTTGAATGCTACTATCTACCTCAACGTACCGAAGCAACATAACAGTATCTACCAAAAAAGGCAATGAGGCCATTCTGCCTCGTTGTGCTTGCATTACGTTGGCTGCTTCGTCTAGTAATATGGCGGTTATGCCTTGCCGTTTCATTGCGTTGACCAGGGTATTGTAAATTTCTCTAAGTTCCAGTGGGTCATTGCTAAGACGTTGAAAATGCGCGGCGCTATCTAAAACCACACGTTCTGGGTTTAAGGAGTCTATGGCCTGGGCTATAGGCCCGGCTTGAGTTTTTAGGCTTTCTAAAAACAGTTTTGGCGAGGTGAAAATTATCCTTAATAGACCTTCTTTTTCAAGGGCCTTTAAATCCCAACCCAACTGAAGTGCGTCTCGGATAAGCGAAGCCTGAAACTCTTCAAATGATACCATTAAGCCTGGCTGACCGGCTTTAATGCCTGTAATTAAAAATTGAAGGCCCAGTGTGGTTTTGCCAACACCGGGAGCGCCGCTGACCAGAGTGGTTGAGCCTTGCAACAATCCCCCTCCTACCATTTTATCTAATTCTGGCGAGCCAAATGCTAAACGTTCTTTTTTTAATATAGTTGTCATAAGTTTTTTTCCGGCTTATTAAGCAACAGAGCAAAATGTAGTGGCTCTTTTAACCTCAGCTGCCAACCCTCAATAGCCAATTGACGGTTTTTATTTGGATAGAATTATTGCTTTTACATGGGTCCAGAGTACACCCGGCCTCTAAACCATTATTAGTGTTATTATTACTATTATTTGAGTTATTATCTGAGTTATTATTGTCTTCTCTATCGCAGTACGTAGGATTATTGGCGTAAATTGGGTCGGTGGCAAATCTGAATTCTTCACTGGCGCGTTTTCCATTTTCCACAATGTACACATACCAGTCGTGGGACCTATAGGAAGCGGGTTTGCTACTACCCGGCAACAATAGAGCGCCATATCTGCCGTTGTTGTCAGTTGTGGCAATAAAACGACTGCCGCCTACGCCAATCTCTCCATATTGTACTTGAACACCTGCCAGTGGCAAACCATCAGACCCATTAACAACGCCCTCCAGTCCAATATCTGCGCAGTTGTTCCGGCTGCTGTGCGAGGCGACAGTGTACGGCAAGGGAGTGGGGGTAGGCGTAACTGTAGGCGGGGGCGAGGTAGAGGTAGAGGTAGGCGTTTTTGTAGGGGTAGGGGTGCGGGTAGAGGTAGGCGTTTTTGTAGGGGTAGGGGTGCGGGTATTGGTAGCAGTTTTGGTTGGTCCTGGTGTGCGGGTAGGCGTAGGAGTCCAAGTAGGCGGATAAGTTTGATCTAATGTTGCCGTTGGAGGTTGACCTTGCGCCGGGGCCGCGGCCAACACTTTCTCGGCTGCCCTGGTAGCGGCCCTATCGGGGCTAAGGGGGTTAAAGAGAACATTAGGTTGGATGAATATTGTAACGTAGCATAGCGCCGCCAAAATGGTCAACCCCAGCACCATAGCCAATAAAACAGTTGTCAAACGATTATCTAACCGCTCCATAAAATTTCTCCTCTGTCAATATAGAGGCAGAGGGCTTGGAAGGCAGTTCCCCCGCCTCTTATTTTTATCATATCTTATTCCAGAGAAATCAAAGTATATATCTCTTCATTATCAACAGCGCCCATCGACACAAAAATATTGATTTCAGGCAGAGTTTTTATAAGTTGACTTGTGGCATCCAAAAGTTGTTTTCGTCGCTGCTCTTCGGGATAATTAGGATATCGACCCAGTTCACCGGCCAAAACCTCATTACGCAATCGCTCCTCAGTAGCTCTATCAATCTGCGAAGCCTCCGGTAAAGCAATAACTAAATCTGCGTAAAGCGCAAAAAGTCTCTCATACATTTTAGTCAAGTTGGCTCTTATCTGTTCCGCTTGCGCTTCCCATTCCGGCACAATGCTTATGCCGTAAGCTCGACGGGCTACCCGATATTTTATAGATAGCCAGGTTATTTGGGCCAAAGTAAAATCTACTTTTTGAGATAGTTGTGTTGTTTTGGTAAATTCACTTTCAAAGAACGATAATTTTTCTTGATCTTCGGCAATAAGGGCTTTGGCCAGGGCATCAATAGAACTCTGCGGAGCCTTGCCGCCACGCTCTACCAATAAAATTGCTAACTCTTGGGCCGCCGTCCACCTTTTGCCTTCGGCCTCTTGAATAGATGCGGGCAATGCAACGGCCTTGCCCTCTGATAGAACTGTTTGCTCTTCGCTAACTTGAGTTGGGTTTGGCGCGTTAGCGCTCAGGCTTAAACTTTGTCGGGCTAATTCTCTCCGACCAATGAGTATATAGTTTTTTTGCAGCCGCTCAAAAATAGAACGCCGATGCGCTGCCTGCAAGAATGGGCTTTTTGAAGCGACCACAAATGCCTGGTCTAAATAAAACTCAGCTAACGCCGGGTCTTCTAACCCTATTAAACCTTCGCTGGCTTGCAAAAATACATCCGCTCTAACTGTATCCGGTATATCTGGAGCAAGCGTAGCAATAAGGCAAGCCATCTGGTAACTAAATACCGCCTTTTCTTTTTGACTTTCTTTAGCATAGGCCGCAGCCAATTGCAAAAAACCGCCGGAACTCTCTTTGTTTGTTAAGGCTGGATAAAAAAGCAAGCTCGATAGGGCCGTTTCCGGTCTCGCTTTGTCTATGGCTTCAGCTACAACATCCGCTTCTGCTACCCCGCCCAGCGAAGCTAAAGCAAGGGCCGGGTCAACTTTGTCAACATCAAGATAAGCTAACCGATTTTTGCCTATTATAAAATTTGACCGATTAGCTTGATTTGGGCCAAACTGACTGGTAAAAAAAAGGACGCCTAGCACCGTTGTCAAAATGAACATCAATATTGCCAGTGTGCCAATAATAATGGTAAGACCCAGACGAGACCTTTTTGATTTGGCCTGTTGCATTGAGTTGTGGTATCCCATTCTCTATTAGAGTTTATAGGAGTTTAATGAGTTAGGTGGGTTGGGTGAGTTAAAAGGACGCAATGCCGCACTTAACGCCGGTTATCAGCCCAAGTTCCCCAATTTATTTTTACCGGGGATAGCTAACAACTCATTAAACTCACTA
>JAJRVO010000807.1 GCA_024277275.1 Chloroflexota bacterium | reverse complement strand
GAGTCGAGATAGGCGCTGAGGGGGTAGTGAAAAGGCTCGCGGTAATCAAGACGCACCGGCAAAATAACCGGCCCTCCTTGCTGCCGGGTCAGGCGATGGGCCGTGGCAATCTCGGCCTGTATCATCTCGCTGTGGACGGATTGAGCGGAGAGGAAGGTGATGAGAAAATCGGCCCGGCTCAGTTCGGTCTCAATGCGCTCGGCCCAGCGTTTGCCCACCAGGGTAGTCTGGTCGATAAAAACGTTATGCCGTTTGCTGAGCGCCTGAAAAACTTTTGTGGCGACCGCTTCATCGGGGTCAACATTGCGTTTGTAGCTGATAAAGATTGAGGCTTGTTGGGCACTTTTGGGCATACTGACGTGGGTTGTCTCGTCGCCGTGGAGGGGCGTAATTGATGGAGTCGCGTGCCCGTTTGGCGCTTCTACGGCGGCTTGCAACGCCTGGGCCATCTCTCCGGCGCTCTGGTAACGGTCGTCGGGGTTTTTGCTGAGGGCTTTGAGAATAACTTGTTCTACAGGGGGCGGCACGTCGGGATTTATGGCCGTTGGCCGGGGGGGCGGGGGGTTAACGTGTTTCATCATAATGGCGATAGGCGTGTCGCCGTCAAAAAGGGTGTGGCCGGTGACCATCTCGTAGAGGATGGCGCCCAGGGCGTAGATGTCGCTGCGAGCGTCGGCGCGCCGGCCCTGGGCTTGCTCCGGCGACATGTAGACCGGCGTGCCGATGACGGCTCCGGTCATAGTGTATTGGGTGTCGCCCATAATGCGGGCAATGCCAAAGTCGGTCAGTACCACCTGTCCATCGGCGGTGAACATGATGTTGCTCGGTTTTAAATCGCGGTGAATCATACCTCGGGCGTGGGCGTAATCTATGGCGCTGGCTAACGGGCTAAAGATTTTGGCTGTTTCGGCAAAACTGAAGAATTGGCCTTTGGCTTTGCGTGCCTGCAATTCGGTCTGGAGGGTGGGGCCTTCAATCAATTCCATGACCATGTAATAGGTGTCGCCGGCGGTGAAAAAATCAAAAACCTGCACAATATTGGGATGGCGCAGGCCGGCAACGGCGGTGGCTTCTTGCTGAAAACGTTCAATCAGGCCGGCCTGGTTGGTTAGGTGGCTGTGCATAGCTTTGATGGCAACGTAGCGATTGAGGCCGGACTGGTAGGCTTTGTAAACCTCGGCCATACCTCCCTGACCCACTCGCCCGGCCAGGCGATATTTGCCCAGGTATGTCCCGGTTCCAGGAGAGTTATCGTAGGGGTAAAGGGCTTCGTATGTGGCGGGTCTCTGTTTTTGCGCCCAGGCCAGCACCAAATCAAACCGTGATTTTTGTTTGGCGTATTCAAAAATCCGGCGGATAATTTCGTCTTGTTCGATGCCTGGCGGTAGTTGTTCGTCAACCGGCCCAAAATTGGGCGCGTGCGCGCAGAAGTCGCGCAGTTCTGCTTCGGTGAAACCTTTGGAAAGGAGGGTGTATATTTTTGGTAGATTGTAACGTTTGGTCATTGGTTGTTCTCCCTGAGATTATGCAGGGGTGTGGTGGTGCAAGGGAGCGGGGGTGCAGGGGAGAAATTTCACCCCTGCTCCTCTGCACCCCTGCTCCCTTGCTGAATTTAAGTTTCCAAAACAAAAATGCTTCCCACGTTCTGGCGGGAAGCATTGTTTAATAGTTGAGGACATAGCGCCCTCAACTGTGGTGATTAGATAAGATTGTTAAACTACGCCTGCCCCACGCCGGAACATTTAACATTATTATATCACAGAACAGGGCAAAATGGACGGGTTTAGTACTAATTCCTTAAGGGGGGGAAGAATATCATTTTTGTTATATGGTTAGGGGGTTTAGAATGTTCCTCGCTTGCAAAATCACGGAATCAAACTAGACTATTTGGTATGAAAGATTTATTTTTTGACAAAATGATGACTATGAGTATCCTTTAGATTGAAAAATAGTTATTTGATAAGGATATGTTACGGTGAAGAACCGCAAGGAAAGAGGAATACATTATACTCCTGAGTTGCTTGCATATTTTGTAGCCTCTCAAATGCTAAATGGGTGGCTTGAAATATCTGAGATCACGGAACCAATCAAAATATTTGATCCTGCTATTGGTGACGGTCAGTTAATAATTTCTATTTTACAGGAGTTGGTAGATCGAACAAGAGCAAAAACTGATGTTTTTGGACTTGACACTGACTCGGAAGCTATACAAGTCGCGCAAAAACGAATCAAGCAAGCATTTCCTGATATCTCGCTTACTTTAAATTGTAACGATTTTATTGATTTCATCGTAAAGAACTACGCCCCGACTCAACAACTTAATCTATTCTCCTCCTTCTCGTCAGAGTTATTTGATCTTGTAATTGCAAATCCCCCGTATGTCCGAACGCAAGTAATTGGGGCAAAAAAGGCCCAAGATTTAGCCAGTCAATTTGGTCTGTCTGGACGGGTTGACCTCTACTACGCCTTTATTATTGGCATTGCCGAAGTTTTGAAGCCTAGTGGTATTGCGGGTATCATTGTTTCAAACAGGTTTTTAACAACCAAATCCGGAGCTAGTGTCCGAAGGGCAATTGCGGAGAAGTTTCAAATCCTTCATATATGGGATTTGGGAGACACAAAATTATTTGAGGCTGCTGTTCTGCCGGCAGTTTTGCTTGTCAGAAAGAACAGTGGACAATCTCTATCTGACAGGCCTCGATTTACCTCAATTTATTCAACTTCACAGACTCCAGAAAAACGTGTAAATAATCCAATAGCTGCTTTAAATGAAAATGGTGTTATTGAAACCAATGATGGGGGTTTTTATTTTGTTCAACAAGGGTCATTAGATTTTGAGAATAATCCAAGCCAAGTTTGGCGTGTCTCGACAGAGGAGTCAAACAGATGGCTTGCTTGTGTAGAGAATAAAACTTTTTGTACTTTTGGCGAGATTGGAAAAATCCGGGTAGGTGTAAAAACGACTGCTGATAAAGTGTTCATTCGATCAGATTGGTGCGATCTACCAGAAGATGAAAAACCAGAACTTCTTAAACCTTTAATAACTCACCACATTGCCCGACGTTTCAAAGCTGTGCAGGTAAGTAAACAAAGGAAAATTCTCTATACCCACGAAGTTATAAATGGAAAGCGTAGCGCGGTAAGGTTGGATAAATATACACGGTCAGCAAAATACTTAAGTAATCATAGGCGGGTCTTAGAAAAACGCCGTTATTTACGTGATGCCGGACGTAACTGGTATGAAATATGGGTACCACAAGACCCTGAAGAGTGGTCAAAACCAAAAATTGTGTTTCGAGACATTGCGAAAAAACCTACTTTTTGGCTAGATTTAAGTGGCGCCATAGTAAATGGGGATTGTTATTGGTTCACTTGCGCAAAATCCAGTCAAACTAACTTGCTTTGGCTCGCTTTAGCCGTTGGTAATTCCTCTTTTATAGAAGCTTTTTATGATTGTCGGTTTAATAATAAATTATATGCCGGTAGGAGACGTTTTATTACACAATATGTTGAGAAATTTCCTCTCCCTGATCCAAAATCTGAGATTGTCCAAGATATTATTAAACTCACAAAGAAATTGTATGATGCAGTTGATACGTCGCCCGATGTAAGCAATTTAGAAAAACTATTGGATGATATGGTCTGGCGGGTTTTTGGCTTACCAGTCAAAGAAATCACTGGGTAGTGGTATCTGAAGTTTTTTGTTCAAAACTTTACCCTGAAACTGTGCAAAACGAGTAAAGAAGGCTTCTCCGGTCGTAAGAAATAGATGAGTCAGGGTGAGTAAATTTCCATCTGTATTGGCATAGAATATCGCATAGCGCACATCACAATGTCGGACACTTTGTCCCTGAATTTTGGAAATATCAAGAACTTCTTGACTATTCGGATTGACGAGTCCCAGGTCAATAGTAGGCGAAGTTTGTAGTTTAACCTCAAGTAGTTGATTGCGTATGTCTGGAAATCGTCCATCATCTTGAAATGTTTGATAACCCAGAGCCTGACAGACAAATTCGTGCAATATTGCGCCACGATTACGTTCTTGATCCCGCCCTACATCAGCAAATTGGTACCCAATAAGAGACACAAGGTGCTCAAAGATGATATTTATTGGCAGTAGACTGTTGGCGGTTGGGTAGTTAACAGGGCTTTGATAAGAAATAGTTGAGTAGTCAACATCTCTTGCGATAATTTGCTTTAAGTTTTCGGTATCCTCAGCGACTATCAGTTCGGCTGTATCTTGACCAATTGTCAGGCGGGCTTGGTATTTTTGAGTCAGTGTTCCTGTAGTATCAAAAGTTGCAAGAACATCACCTGTGACAACCTTGATACGTTCTATAACATCATTAAATGAAACTTTAATGATAACGTACCGTCTTGTTGGTGAGATTTCTTCATTCCAGATCTGTAAATTGTTAGATTTCTGAATGTACGTATCAAACATTTGCCCTGGAAATCTCGGCTGAGTTTTTTTGAACGATTTTGGAACAGGATAACCAAGAATGCGGCAAATTTCTTCCTTTACGACCTTGGACCGTGTGCGTAATGGTAGGCCCTGTAAAGACATGCCGTTCAAGCCATCATTTAGCGCTTTTTCCAGTACGGGTGTTGGTATCCAGAGATTTGGATCACCAATCTCTATGTGGTTGTAGATAGACAGGTCATTTTCAGCGATATTCTGAAAGTATTTTGAAGTTTGGTCGTAGTTAGTGTTCATTGTCAATTTCTATTTTTGTTAAGAGATTGAGTACGGTTACATTCAGCGCTTCAGCCAAAACCTCCAAAGTGCTCAGAGTCACATTTCGTTCCGTACGTTCAACTGAGCCGATATAGGTCCGGTGAAGACCGCAAATGTCAGCTAATTGTTCTTGTGATAAATTTTTCTTGCGTCGGTAATTACGAATATTAGAAGCAAGAATTTTTCTTAACTCCATTCCTCGTTTTTTCATTTGCGAATCTCCAAGTAAGCAAAGTGGATTACATAATCCTCTTAAGCTTACAGAAATGAAGCCTTTGAGTCTACAGACTACAAGTAGCATTAAGGTTATTTCATCAGTTAATTGAAAGGTGAAACCAATGAAACGCTCAGAAATCAATACTACCATCCGCCAGGCCGACGCCTTTATGAAGATGCACGGTTTTCGCCTGCCGCCCTTTGCCTACTGGACTCCTGAAGCGTGGGCCGCCAAAGGGGAAGAAGTAAGCGAGATTGTCAACAACAACCTGGGCTGGGATATCACCGATTTTGGGTCGGGGGATTATCAAAAAGTTGGTTTGTTTTTGTTCACCATTCGTAACGGCAGCCTGGAGAATTTACGGACGGGACAGGGTAAAACCTACGCCGAGAAGGTTTTGATTGCCGATGTCGGCCAGGTGACGCCGATGCATTTTCACTGGCACAAAACGGAAGATATTATCAATCGGGGTGGGGGCCGGCTGGCAATTAAGCTGTATAACTCTACCCCGGATGAACAATTGGCCGACACGGAGATCACCGTTAGTATGGATGGAGTGCGGCGCACTTTTAAGGCCGGAGAGACCGTTATGCTGGATGTTGGGGAAAGCATCACCTTGCCGACCAAGCTCTATCATGAGTTCTGGGGGGTCGATGGCAAAGTTTTGGTGGGCGAAGTCTCCAAAGTAAATGACGATGCCAACGATAATCGTTTTCTGGAACCGGCAGGACGCTTTCCCGACATCGAAGAAGACGAGCCGCCGTTTTATTTGTTGGTGGGAGATTATCCTAAATACTACAGTCACTACTTGGCTTAAAAAAGATGCAATGCCTTGTAACAAGTAATTGGTAATCAGTAAATAGTAATTGCGCCTAATTACCAATTACTATTTACTGATTACCGGTGGTAATGAGGCTGGTGGAGGGTGGTGTTTTATTTTATAAAAAACAGGTGGCTAAGGAGCGACATACTACATTTGATTCTAATCCCTGCATCGTGTAAATTAAGGATGTGACCGAATATACCTTTATTTGTTATGCCCATGAAAATACACAGTTTGCTTTAAAGCTGGCTCGCCAATTGCAAAAGCAGGGCCTTGCAGTTTGGCTGGATCAGTGGGATATTCCTCCGGAAGCGGAATGGGACCGGGCGATTGAGAGAATGGTTAGAAATTGCAGCCAGTTTCTCATTGTTTTATCTCCAGCGGCGCTCAACTCGTGGGTTGTACATGAGCAATTTTTATTGGCGATGGAAATGGGTAAACCCATAACACCTGTTTTATATCAACCTTGCGAGTTGCCTCCGCCGCTGCAAAATATTCCACACATCGATTTTACCGGACGGGGCTATAAAAGCGCTCTGGAGCGCTTACTGGCTCAATATTTTCCCGACAAAAAGGTCAAGCCAGGATATGGAACCAAGTTAAAGACGCATCTGGATAATTTGCGCCAGGTTTGGCTAAATACCCTTTTGCCGTTGCTGTGGCCCGGTTGGCTTGGCCCCTCAATTTTAGTGGCGCTTTTTCTTATAGGCGCTCTTTTCTTTTGGCCGTCTAATAAAACTGAGTTTGTTTCTCTTGATCCGGGCCTTGAAGCTTTGGCCGTTGTTCAATCAACCCCCACGCCGATTCCTTTGCCGACCCCTATCAAAACAAAGGTTAGAACCAAAGATGGTCAGGTTATGGTTGCCGCGCCGGCCGGTGAATTTTTAATGGGCAGCACAGAGGCGGATCCCGAGGCTGCTGAAGATGAAATGCCACAGCGCAAGGTGTATGTTGACGCTTTTTGGATTGACAAAACAGAGATAACAAACGGGCAATACCGGCTGTGTGTTGAGGCCAAAATATGCGCGCCGCCGAAAGGGCAAACAAAAGTATTTGGCGGCGATGAATTGCCGGTAGTGGGGATAAATTGGGAACAAGCGGCAACGTATTGCGAGTGGGTTGGAGGACGCTTGCCCACGGAAGCGGAGTGGGAAAAAGCCGCTCGGGGTATGGATGGCCGGCTTTATCCCTGGGGAAATAAATTTGATGGTAAGCGCTTGAGTTATTGCGATACAAATTGTATGGCCGATTCACGAGATCGAACGGTAAATGACGGGTATCGCTTTACAGCGCCAACGGGCGCTTTTCCGGCTGGGGCCAGTCCGTATGGCGTTTTAGATATGAGCGGTAACGTGTGGGAATGGACGGCCGATTGGTACGACGTTGACGCTTATAGTAACTTAGCCAATAACAACCCCACTGGCCCAGAGGATGGTTTACAGCGTGTAATCCGGGGCGGTTCCTGGTACTATCACGGCAGAAACCTCCGGGTGACCAAACGACACAAAGATACGCCTACTGCCAGGGATAACAATATTGGTTTTCGCTGTGTGGTTGTGCCTTCTTAATTTAAGTTTCATCTAATCATTATTTTTTTGACGGGCGTAAACGGGAGGCCAACTCGCGTAGCTGGAAGGTGCTGATAGGTTTCAAAAGAACAATGTCGGCTTCTCCTTGCAGGCTTTCGGCCATTGCCGCGTCGGCGGTGGCAACCATAACCCGGGTTTTTGCCAGCCGTTCATCGGCGCGGATGTGTTGCAAAATATCTTGGCCTGAAACGTAGGGAAGATGCAGGTCTAGTACCACTACCGCCGGAACGATGTCGGCCAGCCGGGCCAGGGCAGCGGCGCCGTCCTTGATGATTTCGGTTTCAAAATCGACTGTTTGCAGGGTTATTGAAAAAATTCTTGCCAGTTTGTTGTCGTCTTCAATAATTAGCGCCAATGGATTTGTCATTCTGTTTTCTCCTGTACTGGGGTGAGTGGCAGCAAAACGGTAAATGTACTTCCTTGTCCAAGCCGGCTATTTAAGGTGATTTGTCCCCCCATTGCAGTAGCCAGTTGTTTAACTATTGATAGCCCCAAACCGGTACCTTTTTGCTCCCGCGTCGCAGAGCCGTCTACCTGCTGGAAGGGTTCAAAGATGTCAGATTGGGCTTCGGCAGGAATGCCAGGTCCGGTATCTGTAACTTGCATAGCCCAATGGGCCGGGTCGGGCCGATAGAAACGCACTTGAATTATGCCGTCTTCGGTGAATTTTATGGCGTTGCTGACCAGGTTAACCAAAATTTGCTGCAACCGTTTTGGATCGCCCGATAAAGCGGCGGGTATATCGGGGTCAATAATGGCGTTTAGGGTTAACCTTTTGGCCTGGGCCAATACGCTCATCTTAGATTGCACCTGGTTCATAATCTCCGCCGGCGCAAAAGAGATGATGTTCAATTCCAGTTTACCGGCCTCAAGTTGGGCTTGATCCAATAGCTCGCTGACCAGGCTGGTCAGGTAGTGCGTGCTGTCTATAACCTCGTCTGCTACCTCTACCTGTTGGTCAGAAAGAGGGCCAAAGATGCCGTTTTGGAGCAGTTCGGTATAGCCCAGGATAGCGCCAAGCGGGGTGCGCAGTTCATGGCTCACTTTTGCCAAAATCTGGCTTTTCAGCCGGCTGCCTTCCAAAGCCTTGTCGCGGGCATAAGCCAGGGCTTCCGATGCTTGTTTTTGCTCTTCAAAGAGGTGGGCGTTTTCCAGAGCAATGGCAATTTGCCCGGCCAGGGTGCTGTAAGTATCCAGATCAACCTGGCTAAAGCGGTGACGGTGATTGTCTTGTACATCAAACACGCCCATCACTTTATCGCCGGCAATGAGGGGTACGGCTACTTCGGCTTTGGTTTCGGGCAGCAAAGGGTTGGGTAAAAAGCCGGGGTCGGCGCTGACATCGTTGACCAGGACAATTTCTCGGCTACGGGCCGAACGAGCCACAAGGCTCTGCTCGGAACCAAGCGTAATTCTGTGTCCTTGTTCGCGCAATCGCAACCCTGCCTCTCCAGAGCCGGCCTGCATAATTAATTCGCCGGTTGTTTCATCAAGTAAATAAACATGCACGTGGTAAAGATTGTATCGTTCTTGTAGCAGGCAAGAGACTTCTTCCAGGAGCAAATCCGGATCAAGAATAGCGCTAATTTGCCTGGATACATCGGCTGCCGTACGCAATTGGTTGGTAAAACGAATTCGCTCTTCTTCTATCCGTCTACGCTCGGTGACATCGTTGACCACGCCGTAAATAATAATGTTTTGACTGGCGCTATCCTGTTTTACTCGCCCGTTATCGCGCACCCAGATAATGTTGCCGTCAGCCCGGATTAGGCGGTATTCTACCTCACAATCTTGTCCTTTGGTAAATTGTTCTGTCTGGATTGCCACAATACCCCGGTCATTGGGATGAACCAGATTTGATGACCAGAACCGCCAGTTGTCCTCAAACTTTTCTGGAGGATAGCCGGTTAAATCTTGGGTGGGAGAGAGGTAGCGGTTTATCTGTTGTCCATCTTTTGTTAGCTCTCTCATATAAACGTGAACGCTGATAGAGGAGATAACCTGGCGGAATCGTTCCTCGCTTTCCTGTAACGCTTGGGCGGCCCAGCGGCGACTGGTGATATCGTGGGCAAAGACAAGATTGTAGGCTTTATCGCCAAATTCAAGATAAGTGAAGGTAACTTCAACCGGAAAAGTTTGGTTGTCTTTAGATCGAAAATAAGACTCGACGGTTACAGGGCTGCGTTGGGTTGTTTTCCAGTGCGTGTGCCAAACCTCCAGGGGATAGTTATGGTCTATGTCGTAAAAGGTCATTGTCAAGAGTTCTTCACCAGAGTAAGCCAGCAAACGGCAAGCAGTTTGATTTACATATAAAAATTGCGCTTCCTCCCCAATCCAGAAAACGGCGTCCGCTGCATTATCAACAGAAAATTGGGTCAGCTCAAGTCTTTCTTCGGCCCGTTTCAGTTCGGTGATGTCGGTTACAACGCCCAAAACCTGTTGCGTTATCCCATCTTCGCCTACAATTGGGCGTTTTATGGTTTGCCGCCAATGTACCTCGCCATCAGCTTTTACAATTCGTTCTTCTGGGGTAAATAAGTCTTTTTGCAGGTCTATCACAGCCTCGTCATCGCGGCGAAACTTCTCTACCTGTTCCCGGCTGAGACTGAAGTCGGCATCGGTTTTACCCAACAGTTCTTCTACTGTAGACCAGTAAGCCTTTGCAAAAGACAGGTTGGCCAGGGTAAAGCGGCCATTACGGTCTTTGGCAAAGATATAGTGGGGATTGATATCAATCACTTGCTGGAGAAAGGCGTGTTGTTTTTGCAGCGCTTTGTCGGCCTGTTTGCGCTCTGTAATTACCTGGATAAGACGCTCGTTAACTGCTGTCAGTTCGGCAGTGCGCTGCTGTACCCGCATTTCCAGTTCATCGTGGGCGGTTCGGAGTTCTTCGTAAAGCCGGGCGTTTTCTATGGCAATTGCCGCCTGACTGGCCAGCATATTGAGCAGGCGTATGTGCTCCTGGTTAAACGCGTAACGGTCTTGCTTGCTGTGTACATCCAGCGTGCCAATTATTTTCCGTCCAAGCGCTAAAGGCGTGCTGGCGCAGGCCAACAGCCCTTCACCTGACGAAGCGGGATTGTAAAAACGAGGATCGTTGGGTAAATCATTGGCAATAATTGGCTCGCCTGTTTGTGCCACCCGTCCGGCAATGCTCTCGCCAATGCGATCCCGGGTGCCCAGTACCACCTGTTTGCTTAACCCATAAGCGCCTTTGATGCTTAAGGTTTGGGTGGCTTCGTCAACAAGTAAAATAACGCCTGTATCCGTGCCTAACAGGTCAGCCGTACTACGGGCAATGACATTGAGCACAATATTTAGGTGAAGCGGGGCGGTTATAGTTTGCCCAATTTTGTAGAGCGTGGCCAACTGTTCGTTGGCTTTTTGTAACTCGGCGGTGCGCTGATCTACCCGCATTTCCAGTTCATCGTGAGCTTCTTGCAGGGCCACTTCGGCTCGATCACGCTCAACAATCTCTGTTAGAAGTTTTTGGTTGATCTTCATCAGTTCGTCAATGTGGGCTTCTGATTTTTGCCGGAGGTTGTCGTATAACTCCTCCATTTCACGAGACGAGATGGTCAAGGAGCGTTCAAGCAGGCTCTTATCCTGGTCGCCTTCTGAATAGGTTTGACTGACTCGCTCCAGTAGTTTTTGCCATGCTTCCAGGTTGGGAGCGGTAGTTTCATCAAGACCAAAGTTTTTTAATTGACGCTTGAGTAGTCGATGCATTAGATCACTTTGCTTTCTACTTTAAAGTATTACCCACAATATTTGCGCTACCTGCGAGAATTTTTGCTCATTGCTCATTGCTCATTGCTCATTGTTCATTGTTCATTTGCGGCTTGCCGCGTTATGCCTCACTGATAGTTGTCAGGGTCATTGTTTGGTTATGCAAATTGCAGTGGACGGTGGCATAGGGCGAGATATCGCCCTATGAATAAAAACCGATTTGCCGGGTGCGCCAAACACAATGACCAGCGTGCGCTCTGAGTTGAGCAGAGGCAATGAATTGATGGACCACCCCAATTTAATGGTGTAGAAAAACGTTTCAAGTTCCACAGCGCTATTCCTTTGGTCGAAACCGAGCGGCCAAATCGCGTAACTGACCAAAGCTAATGGGCTTGAGCAAGACCAGGTCGGCCTCTGTCCGTAGATTCTCGGCTAGAAGGGAGTCGGCGGTAGCCAGTATGACACGGGTTTTAGTTAGCCGCGAGTTGGTTCTAATGTGATGCAAAACATCTCGGCCCGACACGTTGGGTAGATGCAAATCTAACACTATTATAGCCGGCGTTGTCTCTGCTACCCGAATCAGGGCCGTGCTGCCGTCCTCAATAATTTCGGTTTCAAAATCAACGGTTTTTAAGGCCTCGGCAAAAATGGTCGCCAGTTTTTGGTCGTCTTCAATGATTAAGGCTAATGGATTTGTCATACTGTTTCCTCATAGTTTGGTTGCAACGGTAGTATAACGGTAAAGGCGCTGCCTTTTCCTATTTGGCTTTCTACGGTTATCTGGCCGTCCATCAATGCGACCAGTTGTTTAACAATAGATAGCCCCAACCCGGTTCCTTGATGCTCGCGGGTCATAGAACCGTCTACTTGTTGAAAAGGTTCAAAAATAGATGATTGGGCTTCGGCTGGAATGCCGGAGCCTGTGTCTGAAACTTGCAACGCCCAGTGGGTGGCGTTGGGGCAAAAGAGACGCACCTGCACTGTACCCCGGCGAGTGAATTTGATGGCGTTGCTAACCAGATTAACCAGAATTTGCTGCACCCGGGCCGGGTCGCCGCATAAAGTAGCCGGCACGTTGGCGGCAATATCGGCGGTTACGGTTAGCCCTTTGGCTTGAGCCAGCACCTCTACAGTAGATTGTACGTACTCAATAAGGTCTGCCGGGGCAAAGGCGCTGACATCAAGCGTTAATTTACCGGCGTCCAGTTGGGCCTGATCAAGCAGTTCGTTAACCAGGGTTGTTAGATATTTGGCGCTGTCTATGATTTCTGAGGTTGTCTCCTGCTGTTTATCAGATAGCGGGCCGTAAATGCCAAACTCTAGCATCTCGGTAAAACCCAAAATGGCGTTAAGCGGCGTGCGGAGTTCGTGGCTAACTTTAGCCAAAAGTTGGCTTTTTAGGCGGCTGGCTTTTAGGGCCTGATCGCGAGCCAGGGCAAGGGTTTCTTCTACTTGTTTATGCTTGGTGATGTCGCTGACCACGCCGTAAATGGTAATGCTTTGGCTAACATGATCTTTTTCTACCCGGCCACTGTCACGCACCCAGATGATGTTGCCGTCGGCCTGGATTATACGATATTCTGTGGTGCTGTTTTGCCCCCTTTTAAAACGCCCTAACTGGTCTGCTGCAATGGCCTGGTCATCAGGATGAATTATTGCGGCGGGCCAAAAGCCGGCATCTGCCATTATAGTTTCCCAGGGATAGCCGGTTAAGGGTTGGACATTGGGAGAAACATACTGATTAATATGCTTTCCATCTTTGGTTAGCTTTGACATATAAATATGATCGCTGATAGAGGAGATAACGTGGTGAAACCGAGCCTCGCTTTCTTGTAGCGCCTGGGCACGCTCGGTTACTTGTTGTCCCAGGCCCATATAAAGCTCGTACAGATCGGCTCTCATACGTTCCATAGCTGTGCCAAGCATCGCCAGTTCATTATTGCCTTTAGCAACGTCAATCTCCTGGGTTAAATCGCCTTTGGCAATACGCTGGGTGGCCTGTACCAACTTTTGCAACGGGCCTGTAATTGACCGGCTGAGCAACAGCGCCAGCAGTCCTCCAATAATGGCTGTTGCCAAAGCAATAGTAAGTCCTTGATTGCGTACAGCGGTTACCTTGGCCTGTAGCGGCTCTGTTGGTAATCCCACGCTAATTGCCCCTAACCTCTGATCCCCAACCATTACTGCTCGTCCGGCCACCAACTGCCCAAAACGCCACTCAAAAATGGTTGTATCGCTGTTGACCAGTCGCTGTCCCAAAGGGTCGGTTTCAAGGCTATAAATCTTCTCTTGATAGACGTCTGCAACAAGCCGTCCCTCCGGGTCATAGATGTGGCCGGAGGTTAATATCTGCTCATTTTTACCCAGGGCATTCATCACGTCAGACAGCGCATCTGCGTCTAAATTAGAAAGCTGGTTGGCTGTGGCCGCTACCAGGGTGTCTAGCGACAGGTTGGCTTGTTGCTCAAGTTCTGCATGAAAAGTCTGTTATTCGCGGCGGATAGAGAGCAAGGTTACGCTGCCAATAGCCGCAATTACCAGAATTGTCATAGTCAGCGTGAGCTTAACGGCCAGTGATCGATTATTCCAGATGAATTTTATTTTGAGCATAATAGCGGCAAAAGGATTATTTTTGACCATTTCGTTTGAACTTTAAAATGCCCCCTGAATCCTGGGCAATATATAGAAACCCTTGTTTGTCTAATGTGACCCCTTCCTGCTCGTCGCCGGGAAGCCTGACAAACCTC
>JAJRVO010000806.1 GCA_024277275.1 Chloroflexota bacterium | reverse complement strand
ACGCCGCTGTTCCAACAAATTACGCAGGGCGACATTCCCAACCCGGATGATGACCTCGCCGCCGATATGTACGCCTGTACCATCGACACATTGGGCGAGGCCGGTTATGCTCACTACGAGATTTCCAACTGGGCCAAAACCGAGGACGGTCTCCTTGAGTGGCAAACGCCTCGACTGGCCTCGGCCCATAACCTTATCTATTGGCGCAACCGGCCTTATTTGGGATTGGGCGCGGGCGCTTTTGGTACTATCAACGCCCAACGTGGTACGTTGGGCCAACGTAGCGTGTTGGCCCAACGTTGGGCTAACGTCAAACGTCCACAAAATTATATCACCCGCGTTGAAACCGGGAGTGGCCTGGGACTGGCTCGAAATGAAAAAACGTTTGAAACCATTGACCGGGAAACCGCTATGGCCGAGCATATGCTGCTCGGTTTGCGTTTGGTGCGGGAGGGGGTTGGCGCGGCGGAGTTTGAATCCCGTTTTGGCATGTCGCTGCCGGAGCGGTACGCCCAAGCCATTGCTTTTGGCTTTAAACACGGTCTAACCGAGTGGGTTGAAACGCCCGCCGCTTCCAGGTTGCGGTTGACAAAGCAGGGGCGATTTTTAGCCAATCAGGTAATGCTTCAGTTTATGGAGTAGCGTCCAATCAATCAAATTCTTGCTTTTTGGGCAAGAAAATTCAGGTTATCCGGGAAGTAGGGAGTAGGGAGTAGAGATTTTCCCCCTACTTCTTACTTCTTACTTCCTACTCCCCGCTTGTTTGGTTCTGGCTTGTCCAGGTTAGGTGTCTATGGAAAACAAAAAAGAACTCGACTATGATTACATCGTCATCGGCAGCGGTTTTGGCGGCTCGGTGCCTGCGCTGCGACTGTCTGAAAAGGGATACAAGGTTTTGGTCCTGGAAAAAGGAAAATGGCTAACCGCCGAAGACTTCCCCAAAACCAACTGGAACCTGAAAAAATGGATGTGGCTGCCGGCATTAAAGTTTTTTGGGCTTTTCAAAGTTACCCTTTTTCGGCACATTACAATTTTGTCCGGTGTGGGCGTGGGCGGCGGGTCGCTGGTGTACGCCAACGCTCTTCCTGTACCCAAGTCAAAATTTTTTACGGCGGATAGTTGGGCGCATCTGGCCGACTGGGAAGACGAGTTGAAAGAATCTTACCAAACAGCCCAGGCTATGCTGGGCGTAACCGTCAACCCTCATCTGGATGTTGGAGATAAAGCGCTGCAAAAACTGGGCGCAGAAATCGGCAGGGAGGAGCATTTTCAAGCTACCAATGTAGCCATATATTTTGGAGAACCCGGCGTTACCGTGCCAGACCCCTACCTAAACGGCAAAGGCCCGGACCGAACCGGCTGCATCTATTGCGGGGGGTGCATGCTTGGCTGTCGCCACAATGCCAAAAACTCTTTGGATAAAAACTACCTGCATTTGGCTCAACAAAACGGGGCAAAAATACAAGCCGAATCGGAAGTTTACGACGTTGTTACGCTGGATGGCAAAAATGGGGCGCAAGGGTATGCGGTCAAGTGGAAATCGTCCACGTCTTTTTTCAAAACCAGCGGGGAGTTTACCTGCCGGGGGGTTGTATTTTCCGGCGGGGCGCTGGGAACCAATAAATTGTTATTAAAGTTAAAGCAATCTTCTCTGCCCCACCTTTCCGACAAAGTGGGAACGGGTATCCGCACCAACTCCGAGAGCTTGATTGGCGTGACAACTTTTAACAAAGAAACGGTTTTTTCTAACGGCATCGCCATTGGCTCCATTCTGCACACAGACGATTACAGCCATCTGGAGCCGGTTCGCTACTCTGCCGGTTCGGGGTTTTGGCGGCTGCTGATGGCGCCAATGGCCTGGGGCGGCAATCCTTTGGCGAGGATGATAAAGGTTTTGCTTGATATGATTTTTCACCCGGCAGAAAACTTTAAAATGTTTTTTATCGATGACTGGTCGAAAAGAACTCAGATTTTGCTGTTTATGCAAACCATAAACAACATGCTTTGTTTTTCCAGAGGACTTTTTGGGGTCATGACATCTTCGATGGACGATGGGAACAGCCCATCCGCCTTTATCCCGGAAGCAAGAACATTGGCCGAACGGTACGCCAGGATAGTCAACGGAAAACCAATGGCGCTTATCACGGAAACTCTGCTGGGCATTCCAACCACCGCCCATATCTTGGGGGGAGCGGTAATGGGCAAAGACCCAACAGAAGGGGTCATTGACAAAAACAACCGGGTTTTTGGCTACAAAAATATGTTTGTATGCGACGGCTCTATGATATCGGCCAACCCCGGCGTCAATCCTTCGCTCACTATCACCGCCCTGGCAGAAAGGGCAATGAGCAATATTTCACCCAAAAAGAGTCAGGGTTCCGGCTAAAACCTCGTTCCGGCTGTAGCCTGGTTCCCAAACTGGAGTTTGGGAACCAGGTTGCCAGGGACACCAAACTTAACCCACCGGCAACTTAACTTCAATGTCAACTCCAAACTCATCGCCGACATCGGCCAACTTTTGCCGCAGTTCATTGATCTTGAGTTCGGGCGGCGCTTGCACGGTGGCGTACATAGAAAAGAGAGGCGCGCCGGTAATGGGGGCCTGGGTAACGCGGGTATCCATTGTTTCAATATTGATGCGCTCCGAAGCCAGATATTGAGCCACGCTATGAGCAATTCCCTCGTGGTCGGCCCCAATAACCGCAATTTCATAAGGCACATACCCCTGAAATATCTCTACGCGAGACATATCCGTTGGTTGGGTGATTACGGTTAAACCTTGCTCTCGCAGGCCGTTCAGACCGGTTTCCAGAGCGTCTCGCTGTTCGCCGGGTAGCGAGAGCAGCATAATTACCGCAAACTCTCCGCCCAGCCGGGCCATGCGGCTTTCTTCAATATTGGCTTGGGAATTCACCATGACTTCTGTGATTTTTTCAACGGTTCCCCGCTTGTCGGGTCCAACGGAAGTTACCACTAAATACTCTTTTGACATTGTGTTTCTCCTCGTAAATAACCCTCACCCCCACCCCCTCTCCCAATGGGAGAGGGGAGGTCCTCGCAGGGCGAGGGCGGGGTGAGGGTAAAGTTTCCATTCTCGTTGTCGTCCCGTGGGGACTGTCACATTCCTTTAAAAATAACGTGTCAGCTTACGTCCCTGCTCGCAGCTCGGTTTTTAAGATTTTGCCGGTGGCGGTCATGGGCAAGGTGTCTCTGAGTTCAACCATCCGGGGATATTTGTAGGCGGCCATATTTTCCTTACACCAGGCCACAATCTCTTCGGGCGTAGCGGTTCCCTCTGCTTTTAGAACCACAAAGGCTTTAATCTCTTCACCGTACTCGTCATGAGGAACGCCAATAACCGCCGCCAGCGAGATATCGGAATGGGTAAGCATTACTTCTTCAATTTCGCGTGGATAAACATTAAACCCGCCCCGGATAATCATATCTTTGGTGCGGTCTACAATATAAAAGTAGCCCTCTTCGTCCATCTTACCGACATCGCCGGTGTGGAACCAGTCGCCGCGCATCACGTCTTCATTGGCTTCGGGCCGCTGATAATATCCCTTCATCACGTTATGCCCACGAATAACAATTTCGCCCGTTTCGCCCACAGGCGCTTCGTTATCGTCGGCGTCAACCACCTTCATCTCGACGCCCCAAATGGGTGTGCCGATGGAACCCGGCTTGCGTTCTTTATCCAGGTGGTTAAAGGAGGCCACCGGCGATGTTTCCGACAGGCCGTAACCCTCAAGGATAGGCACGTTAAATTTAGCCTCAAACCCCTTTAAAACTTCAACCGGCAAGGCCGCCCCACCCGAAGCGCAAACACGTAAGCCGGCGGCAATTTTTTCCAGGTCATATTTGTCGGCCTCAGGATGGTTGAGCAAGGCCCAATACATAGTAGGCACCCCGCAAAAGATAGACACATTTTCTTGTTGCATTAAGCCCAACACCGCATCCGGGTCAAAGCGGGGGAGCAAGACGTTAGAACTGCCTCTGTAAATAGCGGCGTTCATTTGCACAGTTTGCCCAAAGGAGTGAAAGAGGGGCAGCACAGTCAGGTCAATGTCATCAGGCAACCTCTCAACCAGCTTGGCGGAACAGACCGCGTTATAGAACATATTAAAATGGCTCAGTTCGGCCCCTTTGGGCTGGCCGGTGGTGCCGGAGGTGTAGAGAATAACCGATGTGTCTTGGGGCTGCGTTTGAACCGTTTCAAACGCGGGCGGCTGATTGTGCATCAGCATTCCCAGCGTAATTGTACCCTCAATGGGAGAAGAGCCGGCCGGGTCGGCTGTCATCATAAAAAAGTGTTGGCAGCCGTCAACCTCATTGAAACCGGCAAAGCCTTCTTCGCCCATTGGCAACTGGGGCGTACCCTGAAAACAGAAGTAGGCTT
>JAJRVO010000805.1 GCA_024277275.1 Chloroflexota bacterium | reverse complement strand
TGTTCATTGGTTTCATAGGAGTTAACACGAGCCTTTGGCACACCATCAACAATGAAAATAAGGATGAACGATGAATCGGAAGGATGATTTTTTTCTTCATCATTCATCATTCATCGTTCATCATTTTATTTACAGAGGAGAAAGTCTTGTGACTGTAGCAGTAACCGGCTCAATGGCCTTTGATTACATTATGTCATTCCCCGACGAGTTTGCCGGCCATATTTTACCGGACCAGATAGCGAAACTCTCGGTTAGCTTTTTAGTCGACTCTATGCGCCGCGAACGCGGGGGAACGGCCGGCAACATTGCCTACAACCTGGCGTTACTGGATCAACCGGCCTTGCTTATGGCCACCGTCGGCCAGGATGCCCCGGAGTACATTGCCGGATTGCAGGTTCGAGGCGTTGATATCAGTGGTGTTTTACAACTGCCCAACGAATTTACGGCTTCCTTCTTTGTCAGCACCGACCAGGTTAACAACCAGATTGCCCTCTTTTATACCGGCGCTATGGCCAGAGCCGGACGCATCAGCTTTGCCGATCAAGATTATCAGAACATTAAAATTGCCATCATCTCCCCCAACGATCCCTGGGCTATGGTCAAATATGTGCAAGAGTGTCACGACCTGCGCATTCCCTACATCTACTACCCCAGCCAGCAAATTCCCCGGCTTGAACCGGAAGACTTAATCAAAGGCACTGAGGGAGCCAAGATACTGATCCTAAATGATTACGAAATTGAAATGCTCAAGAACAAAACCGGCTTGAGCGACGAAGAGATCAAAAACAAAGTTGAAACCGTCATCATCACTCAGGGCGAAGAAGGCTCGCTTATTTACACCGGCGGTCAAGAATTTGATATTCCTCCGGCCACCCCCATTCGCATTGCCGAACCAACCGGGGCCGGCGACGCTTATCGCGCCGGAATTATTTGCGGTATCATGCGCGGGTATCCCTGGGAAGTAACCGGTCGACTCGGTTCGGTAACGGCGGTGTACGTGTTAGAACAACACGGTACGCAGCGTCACGCCTACACTCGTCGCCAACTGGCCAATCGCTACCGCGAAATATACGGCGATACGAAAGAGTTGGAGGATTTTGTCAGTTACGGTAAGGAAGAATAGCAACTACCTGGCTTGGGACAAGCATGACACTTTATCACGGGTAAATGGTAATTAGTAAATGGTAATTAGCCAAGTTACCAATTACCATTTACTAATTACCGATATACTTATTGACTGATAGGAACAGTTTGTTACAAATAATAAATCCAAAATCGTAAATCGAAATAAGGAGATTAAATGACTACCAAAGATTTTGATATTAAAGACATAAACCTGGCCGAACAAGGCCGATGGCGCATTGATTGGGCCTTAAAAGAGATGCCCGTTATGCGTTCTTTGATGGATCGCTTTCACAAAGAACGTCCGCTGGATGGGGTAAAGTTGAGTGGCTGCTTGCACATCACCACCGAAACCGCTAACCTGGCTCGCGCCCTGCAAACAGCGGGAGCCGACGTGGTTTTGACCGCCAGCAACCCTCTTAGTACCCAGGACGATACCGCTGCCGCTCTGGTTTCAGTGTTTGAAATCCCCGTTTTTGCCATTAAGGGCGAAGACAATGAAACCTACTACCAGCATCTCAATGCCGCTCTGGACCATCGCCCAAATATATCCATGGACGACGGGGCCGACCTGGTCAGCCTGCTGCACAAGGAACGCACCAACCAAATTCCCGAGATTATCGGCGGCACCGAAGAAACCACCACCGGCATCATCCGCCTGCGGGCTATGGCCGCCGATGGCGATTTGAAGTTCCCGGTCGTCGCCGTCAATGATGCCGATACCAAGCATCTTTTTGACAACCGCTACGGAACCGGCCAGAGTACCCTGGACGGCATTATTAGGGCCACCAATATTTTAATTGCCGGAAAAACGTTTGTGGTAGCCGGTTATGGCTGGTGCAGCCGGGGCATTGCTATGCGCGCTCGCGGTTTGGGGGCCAATGTGATTGTAACCGAGGTTGACCACCTAAAAGCTCTTGAGGCCGTTATGGACGGTTTCCGGGTGATGCCGATGATGGAAGCCGCGCCCCAGGCCGATTTTATCTGCTCCGCTACGGGCGACAAGCACGTTGTCGACAAACACCACTTTGAAGTGATGAAAGACGGCTGCTGCGTGGCTAACTCCGGTCACTTTAACGTAGAAATCAACATCCCCGCCCTGGAAGAGATGGCGGTTGACAAACGCCGACCCCGCACTTTTGTCGACGAGTACCAACTGGCCGATGACCGCAACATCCGCCTGCTTGGCGAAGGCCGCCTGGTCAACCTGGCTGCCGCCGAAGGCCACCCGGCAGCAGTGATGGATATGAGCTTTGCCAACCAGGCCCTATCTGCCGTTTTCATACTCCAAAACGGAAAGAACCTGGAAAACAAAGTGTACGCCGTACCCGAAGAAATCGACAAAGAAATTGCCCGCTTTAAGCTAGAGTCAATGGGTATCAATATCGACGTCCTCACCCCGGAGCAAGAAGCCTACCTTAATAGCTGGGAAGAGGGAACCTGATGTTCGGTAATCAGTAATCAGTAATCGGTAACAGTGATTACTGGTCACTGGTCACTCACAACTGCCCGAAGTGATAGTAATTTCTTAACATTAACGCTAAGGAGACAAACTTATGAGTACAACATTTATGAGCTCGCCGCAACTATTCTTCACCAGTGAGTCGGTTACGGAAGGGCATCCAGATAAAATGTGCGACCAAATCAGCGATGCCGTGCTGGACGCCATCTACAAAGATGACCCCAACGCTCGCGTGGCCTGTGAAACAGCCATTACCACCGGCCTGGTCTGCGTGATGGGCGAAATCACAACCGCCACCTATGTCGACATCGCCGAAATTGCCCGCCAGACCATCAGAGATATTGGCTACACCCGCGCCAAATATGGCTTTGACTACGAAACCTGCGGGGTAGTGGTCAGCATCAAAGAGCAATCCCCAGATATTGCTATGGGCGTTGATAAAGCCCTGGAAGCTAAGGAAGGCGATATAGAGGATGACCTGGACACCGGCGCAGGCGACCAGGGCATGATGATAGGCTTTGCTTGCAACGAAACCGAAGAGCTTATGCCAATGAGCATCGCCCTGGCCCACCGCTTGTGCCGCCAACTGACCGAGGTGCGTCAAAACGGCACCATCGACTACCTTCGCCCCGACGGCAAAAGCCAGGTAACGGTTGAGTACGCCTACGGCAAACCCAAACGTGTTGACGCCGTGGTCATCTCTAGCCAGCACAGCCCAAAAGTACGCCAGGATGATATTCGCGCCGACATCATTCGTGAAGTCATCGCCCCGATTGTACCTCACGATATGATTGATGATGACACCAAAATCTACGTCAACCCTACCGGGCGCTTTGTAACCGGCGGCCCAATGGGCGACGCCGGGCTAACCGGACGCAAAATTATTGTCGACACCTACGGCGGGGTGGCTCGACACGGCGGAGGCGCGTTTTCCGGCAAGGATCCAACAAAAGTGGACCGCTCGGCAACCTATATGACGCGCTATATTGCCAAAAACATTGTGGCAGCCGGTCTGGCCGACCGGGTTGAGTTGCAGGTAAGCTACGCCATTGGGGTAGCCCGCCCGCTGTCGCTAAATGTAGAAACCTTTGGCACCGGCCAGGTCAGCGACGACAAAATTGTAGAATTGATACAAGAAAATTTTGACCTGCGACCGGCGGCCATCATCAAGAATCTTAACCTACGTCGCCCCATCTACAGAGACACCGCCGCTTACGGTCACTTTGGCCGCACCGACCTGGACCTACCCTGGGAGCAAACCGACAAAGCCGACGTTTTACGACAAGCTGCCGGCCTGGCCGATGAAGAGGGTGATTCGTAAGACTTAATATAAAACAGGAGATTAGAGATTGAGAGATTCAACCTGCTCTCAATCTCTAATCCTTTGGATTAGACCTAATTTCCAATCTCCAACCCTCCAACCCTGCTCCGCAACACCAGCCAGCTAAAATACACTACCGCGTTCCATATTCGGCGCCAGCGCCAGGGTTGCATAATCAGGCGATGCAGCCACTCCAGATGCAGATTTTGCATCCATTTTGGCGCGCGTTTGGCCGTGCCGGCCAAAAAATCAAACGATCCCCCCACCCCAATGCAAACCGGAATTTGCAGCCGCTCAAGGTTGCGAGCAATCCACTTATCCTGTTTAGGCGCGCCGTAAGCCACCAGCAAAATATCGGGCTGGGTGGGCAGGATGCGCTCAATAATGGCCTCGTTTTCTTCAAGGGCGGGCGACCCTGCATAACAACCCGCCACATTCAACTTTGGGTAGCGCGCTCTAAGCCGTTCAATGGCCTTTTCTGCGACCCCTTCCCACGCCCCTAAAAAATAAATTCGATACCCCTTTTGGTGCGACAACTCCGCCAGTCGAACCACCAAATCAGAGCCGGGAACGCGCTCCGGCAAGGGCGTGGTCTTCAAAAAACGGGCCGCCTTGAGCAAGCCGATACCATCCGGCATTGCCAAATCAGCACCGTTGATGATGTCTCTAAAGGCCACATCCTTTTGGGCCGTCACCACAAATTCAGGGTTAACCGTACACAATTGACGCGGCTGCCCGCCGGCAATAAACTGCTCAATCAAGGCCAGGGTTTGGGCATTGGTCAGCGCGTGAATTTTTACATTTAGAATTGTTGCGGTCGGTGGAATGGGTTGCATAGTCAGTAATCAGTCAGGGCTGTTCAGTTCTAAGGCGTGGCATAATTTTTAAACCGCCAAGAGCGCCAAGGACGCAAAGAATTTATAAAAATCTTGGCGATCTTGGCGTCCTTGGCGGTAAAATCATCGGCGATTGGTGAGAACTGAACAGCCCT
>JAJRVO010000085.1 GCA_024277275.1 Chloroflexota bacterium | reverse complement strand
TTGTGGGAATATAAAATAAAAGGGGGAATAAATGTACTCCCGCAAGTCCCGCTGAGTTCCCCCAGTTCCATGGAGGGATTTTTGTTCTGTCCTAATTGGACAGGGAGATTTTACTGTAGGAAATACTTATTTTTCTCTGTTCAAGATATGGGCCGGAACCAGACCGGCGGCAATGGCTTCTTCAAAACTCATTGCTTTAGATGGGGTGTTGTTGTTTTCTTTAGGATGTTTTGGTTCTGGTTGGCACTTGTTAGCGGTTGTTGGTTCCGGTTTTTCATCACAACGCTCTGTAACATCTGCCGGTCTTTTGTCGTCCAGTCGCTTTGGCTCAAGCCTAACCGGTTTTGTTGATTTGGCATAATCGTTGCCGGTACTGTCATCGTGGCGCGCGCGGTCGAACTCAGTATTGAGAATTTCGCCTACATCGCTTGTTTCTTTGGACATTTTGCTTAACTGGCCGATGATTCTTTGCAGTGTAACCATCTTCTTTTTTTGAGCAGCAGTGGCGGCCACGGGGTCGTCAACCAACAAATCTTGTATAATTTGAGAAGCCGTACCTAATGCCGGGTCCAGATCATCGTGAATAAATCCTTCTATGAAAGTGTTTTTTTCTAATAACATATCGTTGATTTCTTGTAACACCTGATTGCCGGCCTTTAAGCTGACCTGGTCATCTTGAACCTGGGCATGCAGCCGGGCGTTGTCAATAGCCAGAGCAACCTGGTTGGCAATAGAGGTCAATAGACGCATCTCGCGGGGGGTCCAGGCGTATGCTTGCACGGTTCGCTTGCCGGCCACCAGCACTCCAACCGCGCGAGAATCCAGTTGTCCTGTTTGCCCTTTAGACTCAAGACGGCTAATGGGCACAGCGGCCAAAGCGTGCAACCCTTCTTTGTCCACCCATATTTTATAACGGTGTTCGTCTTCCGGGACAGCTTCAACAAAACGGGCCTTGTTTTCTACTGCAACTTTGCCTTCCAGACCATCGCCCCGTTTTAAACTTTTCATTCCAATTACGTAATTTGCAGAAAGCCCAATGTGAGCGGACATTTCTAGCTGGTTTCTCTCGTTGACCAGGTAAACCCAGGCGGCGTCGGTTTCTAACGTGGTTTTGGTTTGGTCAACCGTACACTGCAAGATTTCTCTTAAATCAAGCGTGCTGTTCATCATGTCGGCAATGGTGTTAAGGGTTTGGAGGTCGGTGTTTTGTTGCTGCACCTCGTCTTCAGCTTCCATCATTGCGGCCAGTAGTTGCTCAAGATCGTCGTCGGCGGGTTGGGGGATATTGGGGGTGGTTGCGGGCAGGTCAAATGGCGTTGATATTTCCAGGTCTATATCGGCCTGGTCTACTTTTTGTAGATCAATGTCGATTGTTTCTTCGCCTAAAAAAACCTCAGCCGTATTCCACAGGCTCTCGCGCAGGCGCAAGCCTTCCAGGGCAATGGTGGTGGCCTGGCTGATAGCCATTAAAAAACAAAGCTCGGCCGGTGAAAAGGTTCTTGTACCTTGCAGGCCAACCAGAAAAGCCCCAATCAGCCTGGGACCAAGTTGAAGCGGTAAACTAACCAGACTGGTTAGACGGCTGGCTACAAGCAGCGCAATCTCTGTTTTGTCGGTGGTAGATTTGTACTCAAGTAAAGCCCCGGAGCCGGTTACTAAATGGGGCATAAGGGCCATAGCGCTAGTGTCCAATTGTTGCCCGGTTAAGGTATTGTGTAACTCTGTTGTTAGCCCTTTGTGAATACCCAAAACCAACTCTTTTGTGTCGGCATCAATGAGAATAATTGCGCCTGTTGGAGCGTTGATTGTTTCCAGCGCTTGCACCAGGGCCAGTTTAAGTAAAGTGGTGGGGGTGGCTGCCCGGCTGGCCTGGGCGGTAAAAGTAGTCAGAGCAATAATACCCCGGTTGCGACGCTCTATCTCGACTCCGGCCAGGCGCAATGCGGCCCGGTAACGGTCGAGCCGTTTTTGGGCTTTTTGCAACTGCTGACGAGTGGCCTCTAAACTCATAGGCCAATTATCAACTGCAAAGGCCGCTCCTTTTGGGATAGGGATAGGATGTATTGCGTTCATTGCTGCTACCTTTTGTAAAAAACTAACCGGCAAATAATTTGCCGTTCATCCTCTCATTGTCTAATATTTTTGCTTGTTTCATCTGTTTAATTGTCTCTAGTAACACCATTTCAGCAAAGGCGTCTTTGGGTATGTAATCAATTGCGCCGGCTTCCAGACCGGTCATAGCGTCATTGGCCTGGTCACGAGTAGTCATCATAATAACAGGAGTGTTAGCTAATTTAGGATTGGCTTTAATCTTTTTGCATACCTCAAAGCCATTAATATCGGGCAATTCAATATCAAGAATAATTAAATCAAACCCTTTTTGTTGCGCCATTGCTAATCCGCCCAGGCCCGTATCGGCCCAGTTAACGCGGCAGCCGCTATTTTCTAGAGCCAATTTTATTTTAAGCGCCTGGGGAGGGCTATCTTCAACAATTAAAACAGATGTAGCGGGTGTTGTTTGACCATCTGTGTGCGTATGAGTGTTTATATGATTAGCAACCATTGGACTATCCTTTCGTCACAAGTTACTTAACGTATTGGGTTTAAGGTTTGAGTATAACAAAAACAAGATGGTTTTGTTAAAATTCATAACCGCATTTTTAGCGGTATCTCTCATTTTAACCACTTTGTCAGTGTAACCCGAGCGTGTTCTTTACCTTGCTCTTCAACGAGACTCTCATCTACCAGTTGACATGCGCCGGCCAGGCTGCGACTCACTACCGAAGTTTCATTAGCCCAGTTTTCTTTATCCTGAGTAGGGACATATTCCAGGTTAACCAGGCAGGCTACCTTAAGCCCTTCATGGCCGTTTTTAGAAGCAATAGACATTACAATTTCTCCTGGGCCATTTGCATTCCAGCAAAGCACGCGAGCCAACTCCGAGGCAGCTAGTGAGATGCGAGCCTGGTCGGCAGTGCCAAAACCCATTTCTTTGGCCACATCCCTGGCCTGCATCCTGGCCATAACAATGTCCAAGTCGTTGTTGACATATATTTTTCTTTCCATATTCATTGAGTTACTCCTTAAAATTCCAAAACCCTAACCTGGACAAGGACATTTCATTTCCAAGCCAGAACTAAACAGGCGGGAAGCAGGAAGTGCGAAGGCTTTGCGTTCGACGGAGTAAGAAGTAAGGGGAAAATCTCTACTCCCTACTCCCTACTTCCTACTCCCCGGACAACCTGATTTTTCTTGCCCAAAAAGCAAGCCTTCAACTGATAAGATGCCAGCAATTCCCGTTTTGGAAACTGTGCCGCCGACAACTACTCAGACGGGCTGATTTTTGTCGGCGTAAGAGCAGAATTGGCAGAATTAACGAATCAAAATTCTATCATTCTGGAAATTCTGCTCTGAAATGCCCACAATTG
>JAJRVO010000804.1 GCA_024277275.1 Chloroflexota bacterium | reverse complement strand
GTCGGGCTGATTTTTGTCAATGTAAGAGCAGAATTGGCAGAATTAACGAATCAAAAATCTATCATTCTGAAAATTCTGCTCTGAAATGCCCACAATTGCAACAATTTTTACACCCTAATTGTCAAACCGGGAATTGCTGATGCCAGACAAAGAAAAAGCCACAACCCATGAAGGTTTTCTTCACGGAGTTGTGGCTTGTCGGGCAAGGGTTGAGCGTACAGAAAGAGTGTATTAACTTTTTAAGATGAGGATTTCACGGTTATTGTAACACACCTTAAAAAATTTGTTAAGTGAGTTGTAATGTTAAGGTCTGTGCGTACAAGTACAAAGCGTATCTATTCAGTTTGGCCAAACAAAGGTTATATCTTGCGGGTAATTAGTAAATGGTAAATAGTAATTGGTCCAAATTACCATTTACTAATTACCAATTACCGGCATACAGAACCTTTGCCAGAAAACAGCCAGTTACAGCAAAGCGTTGCATTTTTAAAAGTAACTGCTGATAATCTCCAACACCTTCTGGATATTATCCGGGTCGCCGGACTGAACGCGGGTAGCGCTGGCGCGGGCAATGCCGTTGAGGGCGTTGATGTCCGCGTCGCCGCCGTAGGCTACCGGCACAACAATCACCGGGTTGCGATCCTCACGGCCGCGAGCAATTTGGTCAACCACGGTTTGGAGCGCGGTCAGGCTGCTGGTATCCTGGCCGTCGCTCAACACCACAATCGATTGAATTCTGTCGTCGCTATCCTCCCGGCTTTTTTCCAACAACTTAATAGATTGGAGAATGGCGTCATAGAGCGAGGTGTCCCCTCCGGCGTCCAGACTGTTGATCTGGTCGCGTATCTTGTTTTGCCCCCCCTCGGCCGAGACGAGCGCCTCTACTGAATCCATAGTAGACGCGTCAAGATAAATCAGAGCATTGGCGCTAAAATCATAGACTCTGGGCTGGCTGTCAAAGGTCACTAATCCCACTCTGTTTTGGGTGGGCATGTTGTCCAAAAAGGCCAGGGCCGCCGTTTTAGCCTGGTCAATCTTGGACCCCTCCATTGAGCAGGAGGTGTCAATAACCAGCAGCACATCGGCCTGTTTCTTAACAAATTGCCAACTGGACTGCACCGCAGCCACCACTTCGGGATCAGGCACTTCCAAAATAGTGGCGGGCTGGTTGGGGTCGACTCCCAATTCCGGGGCGATGGGATAACCCACCGTCACGCCGGGATTGACGGGTCGAAAACCGCTTTCCATCACTTTTTGCTGAACGGCCTCGCTGCGGATAAACTCGGTAAAGACTTTGGCCGCGGCCCGCTGCTCGTCCGTAACCCAATCGGCTTTGGGGATGGCAAAGGGATGCTCGTGCCAAAAGGTGCCTTCTTTGGGATAAAGGGCGACCAGTTTTTCCGGGGGTTGGTAACTGGTTTTGCCCTGGTTGATAAAAATCAGGTCATTTTCTTCCAGCGCCACAAAGTCCAGATAATCCGGCCCCTGGGCAATGTACTCTTTAAACTCGGTGGTGCGCGATGAGTAGTGCCGAATCAACTCCTCAATATCGCGCACACCCTGTTGCACGGCGGGGTCATTCACCTGTTCCAGCGTCAGGCGGCGCAGGTCGGGGTCGCCACTGTTGGCGCGGGCGCTGGCGTAAAACTCGGCAATCAGGGTCGAGAGCGCGGTTGAGCTAATAAAGGGGTCGGTATGGCCGTAGTAAACGGTGGTCCGGTCGCCGGAGATGTTGTAATCGGCCCATCCATTGGGCGAGTTAAGCACAGCCAGCAACTCCTCCCAGCCCACACCTTCGCTGCCGCTTTTATCTTGAATGGCCTTTAGTCGACTCTCCCAGATAGCCATCACCACCGGGGCCAGCGCCGTGGATGGGCTGTCGGCCAAATCAAACATTTGGCGACCCGTTTGGAAGTTAACCAGCGCCAGCCAGTGACTCACCGAGGGCGAGTAGATGGTTGGCTGGGCCACATTGACGTTATTGGGCGCAATGATAGCGTTGATGATGCCCTGGGCAATCTTGCCCGACGACCCCGGCCCGCCCTTAACGCAAACTGCCTGCTCCCCTTCCGCCAGCGCGTCCCCGGTCAAGGGGTCTTTGCCGTCAATATAAGCCTGGTTGAATTGGTTGATGGCGTCGTAAACCTCGCCGTTTAGATACAGTTCCGACTCCGGGGCATAGATAATCTCGATTTCAACGGCATTTGCGGCGCACGCCACAGCAACCTGCCCGCCAGAGTCGACCGCGTCGCCATCGTCTCCACTGAGAATGCCCCCACAAGCCAGGGCAAACAACAGAGGGAATAGAATGGTTACTACTTTTTTAAATGTTGACATATTAATCCTCCAAATTATGTTTTGTGTTGCGAACAAAAGAATTTTAGTAACCTTCATTACACCCACCCCTTGATCGTAACAATTTCAACCAACACATCATCAACAGTAGGCGCAGGAGCCTCGATAACCTGATTGGGTAAGTGTTTGTGTTGGGATGAAGCCAACGGGGGTTTGTGGCGGGCATTGTCGTATCTAAAAATCAGGTCGTTATCCGCATCCTGATAGTGGTAGGTATACATCAGCTTGTCTACGGCATCCCCAACTTGATCAAGATATTCACTGAAATACACCATTGAGCTATCAATAAAGGTGATTGTACCTGTAAGATAGCCCTGATCTCCAGGACGTGTTTCATGATTTACTTTGGTTTCCACAACAAAGTTGGTGGTAGCGTATTGGTCAACTACTGTTTGAAACTGAGTAAAGTAAGTTTGAATCATCATAATTGATTTCTTGTAGTTTTTGTAACTTTTCTTGAAGCCGCTGCATTAATTTGTACTCCCCGGCCCAATTCACATACTCATCATCCTTGCCTTCCAGGTCTTCAGCAACCATTTCAGTGATGAAATAGTCCGAGGTCACGCCATATTTCTCCTCAAACGGAGACAAGCGCTTCATCGCCATTTTGAGCGCAAGTTCAAGCTTGGCTATCTCGCTATCAATGGCAGATCGAACCAGATACAGAACTTCATTTGCCTCTTTGGCAGGTTCAATATAGATAGTTGTCATAATGTTTCTCCCTAAGAACGTGTTTCTTAAAGACCGCAGAGGTTTTCTGCGAGACATTTTTAAGCGAATTTGCCCCGGTTATGAACCTGACTTGGCTACCAACTTAAGCCGCGGCAGTGATGGTCGCGGTTTTGAAACCGCGACCGGTATTTTGCCGACTTAAGTCGGCGTAGGGTGGGTTACGGTTGAATAACCGTAACCATCGTGTCTCGGCTTAAGTGGATAGCCACCTGACTTACAGTTAAAATCGGCTTCAGAAACCTCTGCGGTCTGGTTTACACGATTTAAGAAACACCTTCTAAAGTTAAAAATAGCTGCTAATAATCTCCAATACCCGCTGAATGTCCTTCGGGTCGCTGGACTGGATGCGGGTGGCGCTGGCGCGGGCGATGGTGTTGAGGGCGTGGATGTCGGCGTCACTGCCGTAGGCAATGGGAATGACGATGATGGGGTTGCGGTCTTCCCGGCCGGCAGTGAGAAGCTGGGTTATCTGCTGAAGCGAGGCCTGGCTGTTTGTGTCTTGTCCGTCGCTCAACAAAACAACGGATTGAATCCGGTCGTCTCCAGCCTCCCCAAAACTTTTGAGAATTTGAATGGATTGCTCAATAGCATCATACAGCGACGTGTTGCCCGTGGCAGTCAAAGCATTGATTTGGCCGCGGAGTTGCGCCTGATTACCCTCAAACGGAGCCGGAGCGACCAGCAAGTTAACCGCATCGTCAAAAGTGACCAGCCCCACTTGATTTTGCGCGGGCATATTGTCCAAAAAAGTATTGGCCGCGACTTTGGCCTGTTCAATCTTCTCGCCCTCCATCGAGCCGGACGTATCGATGACCATCAGCACGTTGGCCTGTTTCTTGACCAGTTGCCAACTGGCCTGCACAGCGGCAATCACCTCCGGGTCGGGCGCTTCCAGAATGGTAGCGGGCTGGTTGGGGTCAACGCCCAACTCCAGGGCAATGGGGTAGCCCACCGTCACGCTGGGGTTGGCCGGACGAAACCCGTTTTCCATCACCTTTTGCTGAATCGCCTCGCTGCGGATGAATTCGGTAAAAACTTTGGCAGCTTCTCTTTGCTCATCTGTTACCCAATCGGTTTGGGGGATGGCAAAGGGATGCTCGTGCCAAAAGGCGCCTTCTTTAGGGTAAAGGGC
>JAJRVO010000803.1 GCA_024277275.1 Chloroflexota bacterium | reverse complement strand
GGCCAGGTTGGTAAATACGACCCCAAAGACGGCAGTAACGAGATAGATATCACCGTCCGGGCTGCCGAAGCGTCCCGCGAAGATTTAACCCAACTTTTGCAAATGCCGGTAAAGTACGTCAATGGTCAGGCCATTGCCTTTAACCGGGTTGTTGACCGCGAACAAAGCCAGGCTCCGGCCCGTATCATCCGCTCTGACCGCCAGCGAGTGCTAACTCTGGGCAGTGGCACCAGCAGCGGGTTCGCCGCCGGAGACGTAACCGACGCCATAGAAGCCGCCATCAACCAGCAAGTTCAATTTCCTACCGGCTACGGCTTCAGGTTTGTGGGCACTTCAGAAATGCAGCGTGAGTCGTTTGCCCAGTTGGGCCAGTCGATTATGTTGGGTATCATTTTGATTTACATGCTTCTGGTTGCCCTTTACCAAAGCTGGCTACAACCATTGGCTATTATGTTCTCGCTGCCGGTCACGTTGGTGGGGGCCTTTGGCGGGCTGTGGCTTACCGGCAACACGCTCAATCTTATCTCGCTGTTGGGCATAGTGCTGCTCACCGGGGTGGTCACTAAAAACGCCATACTTATCGTCGACTTTACCAACCAGTTGCGTGAAGAAGGCTATGCACGCAAAGACGCCCTGGCCCGGGCCGGACGGCTGCGCCTGCGGGCGGTGCTGATGACGACCCTGACGCTGGTTTTCGCCTTGATGCCATTGCTCCTGGGCGCGGGCGCCGGCTCAGAGAACCGGGCGCCCCTGGCGGCGGTGGTCATTGGCGGCAGCATCTCATCGACGCTGCTCACCCTTATCCTGGTGCCGGTTGTTTACAATTTCTTCGATTGGAGCGGCGGTTTATTCTCGCGAATTGTTGGAGCAGCCTTTGGCTCGGAACCACAAGCGGATATGCCCCCGGAAGAAAAAGCGCCGGAACCCAAGTCTACCCCACCCCAACCAGCGCCACAGCCCGGATCGGCCATTTCGCTCAACCCGCCTGCATAGGATTTACGATTTTGGATTTTGGATTTGCGATTTCTAACTCGTTACCAAACTGGAGTTTGGAAACCAGAAAAAAAGGTTATGAAGGAATAAAGTCACAAATTATGAAAAAATGTTCCCGGATTTTATCGATATTTCTCATCTTGACCATCCTGCTGGCCGGCTGCGGATTGCCCTGAGCAGCAGAGGACCATGAACGCGCCCAACCCCTCAACATCGCCGACTGGCCTACCCCTGAACCCGAAATCACACCAGCCACCCCGACTCCCTTTCCCAAGGTCACATTAGCCCCCACACCCACCCCCCAACCAACCCCGGCAGCGAACGCCGCTTCTTCAACAACGACGACAGGATTGGATTTAACCGGCGTTCAAGTCGACCTGCTCAAACAACTTGTTGCCAACGGCCAGACCGACCAGTTAATTAAGCTGCTAAGTTCAAACCAGAACACCCCGGAATGGCTACAACAGTTACTTGCCGGCGACAACGCCGACGCCGTGCTTGAGCAGTTGCTCTCAAGCGACAACGCCGACGAGTTAATTGCCCGGCTGTTGGCCGGTGAAAATATTGACGATTTGATGACCCAACTAGCGCCAAACATCAACTCGGCAGAGACAATCTCTATTTTTAGCGCCGGATTAAACCCGGTAGCAACCACCCTGGTTACGGCAAATGGCGTTACTGTCCGCCAAAGACCGTGGGAGTCCTCGGCGCCTACGGGCGTGTTGGAGCAGGGTGAAGTGAGCGGCGTATTTGGTACAGACGCCGGCGGCAATTGGCTGTATATAGCCGCCCTAACCGGCGTACAAGGCTGGGTACCTGCCGAGGTTATGCGCGTCACCGGCACGCTGGCCGAAGCCCCTGTCTTGCCTCCCGATCCAATTGGGGCAGCCCTGGCCCGGGCAAGTTCGCCGCCCTCTGAGAGCGGCGCTACAGTCAGTCGCCAAACTATCGACATTGATGGGTTGGAATCAGCGGCAACAGCGCGGGTCAATAATGACGTTTTAAATCTGAGGCAAAGACCGGGCAGTTCTTACAAGCTGCTCGACACGCTGGCCCTTGATGACGAAGTAACCATTCTGGCCCTCAACAGAGATAAAGAATGGGCGCTGGTAAAAACCGCCGGCGAGCAATTGGGCTGGGGTTCGATGGACTTTTTAGATGTTGACGGCTCCCTGGCGGATGTTTCCCAGGTACGTACATTAGCCCCGGACCAGGATCACCCGGCCAATCAGGTCGCGCCGATGGTTCTCCTATCCGGGTCAGCGGAAGCAGTAGCAGTTGTTAGCAACAGCCCTGCTGCCGACGGCGGCCCTGCTGCCGCCGGCATCCCCGCCGCCGCTACCATCGCCACTGATAGCGCTTCGGCTGTGCCGGGCAACACCCTGGCGGTAATAACAACAGCCGTAGTCAATACCAAAACGGATTTGCGGCGAGGGCCGGGAACCTCTTACGGCACATTGCAAACTCTTACCGTCGATGAAATTGTCTCCGTCCGCGCTGTAAATCAGCAACAAGATTGGGCGGTGGTGCAAGCCACTAACTCCAGAGTGGGCTGGATTCCCTTAAACAGTTTGACTCTTGAAAACTCTGTGGACAATGCCCCTCAAGTCCTGACCGCTTGGGTAAAGAATAACGAGCTGGAAGTTCGGGGCGGCCCCGGAATTTTCCATGATGTTGTTGGCACATTGGCCCTGAACGATCTGGTTTCCGTTTTAGCTCTCAATGAGGGTCGAAACTGGGCCTTGGTAGAAACCCTGTCCGGCGGGCAAGGCTGGATCACCTTAAAATTTCTGGATATTGCCGGCTCTTTGGCCGACATCCCGCAGATATCCTCTCCGCCGGTGGCCGAGAGCCTGGCAAGCGCCCCGGCTCTCCCGGCCCCAAGCGGGCCGCCAAGCGGCCAACTGGTTTTCCAAACGGCCAGCGGCGGCAATATTATGTTGATTAATGCCGATGGCACGGGCCTGCACTACTTAACCAACGGTATCGACCCGGCGCTTTCACCTGATGGAAAAATGGTTGCCTTTACGCGCTGGGCCGGAGATACCGGCACGCTGTGGGTCATTAATGTTGATGGCACAGACGAGCGAGCAGTTCTGGGCAATACGCGCAAGGCTAAAGGCCCCGACTGGTCGCCCGACGGCCGGCAAATTGCCTTAAACTTTCAGCATGGCGGCCGGCTTGAAGCCATTGAAAAATGCCAGAACTTTGACGGCTCATTCCCCAACATCCCCCGGAACGCAACAAACATTGCAATTCGACGGGATGGAAGGAGAATGTTTATATGCTGGACAGAACAACCCGATGCACAGTGGAGTCTGCGCGTGGTCAACGTAACAGACGGCGCTTTTGACGACCTGTATGGTGGGATATACGCCTTCCGCCCGGCCTGGGACCCAAGCCAACCGTGGCGCATTGTCTCCGACTCCGGCGACGGTTTACTGGCCGTTGATATCAACCGCGCCGAGTACCGCGAACCCCTCACGGACGAAATGGGCGATGGTTCGCCCGCTTTCTCCCCGGATGGTCGTTTCATTGCCATGTCAACCAAAACCCAAAACAGTTACGATATCTACCGCATGAATGCCGATGGCAACGGCCGGGTGCGCCTGACCCAAACGCCTGTCTGGGTCCCGGTCCAGCCGGAAAGCGATGGCCGGCAATGGAACAACGTTGCTCCGGTCTGGTCCCCAGACGGCTCACGGATTGCCTTTTTAACCGACCGGAACAGTCGTTGGGAAATCTGGGTCATGAACGCCGATGGCTCTGAGCAACATCCAATGTTTTCTGACAAAATTAGCAGCCAGTTGGACATCAGCTACAGTTTTGTCGATGAGCGGGTGTTAAGCTGGAGGTAGCCCCCACCAATGCGCGTAATTTCCGGCACAGCCAAAGGCAAAAAATTAAAAGCCGTTCCCGGCGACACCACCCGGCCCATTACCGACCGCACCAAAGAGAGCCTTTTTAACATCCTGAGCAATTGGATAATTGAGGCCCGCGTTCTGGATTTGTTTGGCGGCACCGGGGCAGTCGGTATTGAGGCCCTCAGTCGCGGGGCGGCTCATGTAACTTTTATCGACAAGAGTCAGGCGGCTACACGCACAATTGGCGAGAATTTACGCGCGACTGCTTTGTCGACACATGCATTTGTTAAACGAGTCGACGCCTTTAAGTTTCTAAAACAGCCGCCTCAAAATCTGCAACCTTTTGACCTGATTTACATCGCTCCGCCTCAATACAAAGACATGTGGGCTGAAGCCATTCAGTTCATCGACCAACAACTTGAGCGCTGGCTCTTGCCCAATGGAGTAATTATTGCCCAAATTCATCCGGTTGAGTATCAAGAGTTAGCCCTACAAAACTTAACGTTATACGACAATAGAAAGTACGGCAGCACGCTGCTCTGCTTTTACGAACAATTGGAGAAGGGGGAGGTTTAAAGCCGCGAACGCCACTAAAAACAGAAGCTGGTTTCGGCAGCCGGTCGTTAATAGTCGGCGGTCGCATTTACGCAGGAGAACGGTATGGAGATTTCAGGCACAACTGATAATGGCATCCCCCAAACATCAACCAAACGCAAGTTGTGGGTTTTGGGTTTAGTAGTAATTGGCTTTATAACATTAGCCGTCTCTCTGGCAAGTGTGGCCCTGTTTGTTTTTGTGTACATACACAGAACTATCGCCACAACTTCGTCAACCATACCCCTGTTTGCAGATGAACCAGCGCAAAATCAAATAGCCTTTGTGGGCAACGACGATAACGTGTGGCTGGTCTCGCCGGACGGCACAGAGCTACGCAGCATCACTAACGATGGCCGGGGCTATCAATTTCCTACCTGGGCGCCCGATGGTCTCCGTCTGGCTTTTATTGGCCCGAATGAAAAAAACGCCCCGTCTCTTTACATTTCACCAACCGGCAGCAGCGACCCGGTGATTGTGTTCAACCGGCGCCAATCGGCCCCTTTTTACCTGTACTGGGCGCCCGACAGTAACTCAATTACCTTTTTAACCCAGGAGACATCCGGTTTAGCCATGCGCCAGGTTGACACCCGCGCCCCCGATGCAAACCGAACTCTGGCCCAGGGCACGCCATTCTATTGGGTCTGGTCGCCGGAGAGCGACAAAATGCTGTTGCACGTTGGCGGCTCGCAAGCGGCCTCAGACAAGGCGCATATCTCCTTGCTGGAAAACCACAAAGACGCCGAACGGATACAGCTTGATTTGGCTCCCGGCGGATTTCAAGCGCCGGTCTGGTCATCCGACGGCAATCACATTTTTTACATCGCCGCCAACAATGAGGGCGGCGAGTCGATTTACAAAACCGACGCCAAAACGTTGGAACAAACGCTGGTTTCCGACCTGGACGAATTTGCCTACATGGTTCTATCGCCGGACAATCAACATATAGCTTATTTGCAGCTTGAGGGAAAGTTGCCGCCTCCCTTTGGCCAAGCTTATCTGGTCGACACCGATGGCAACAATCACAAACCCTTAATGGAAACTCCGGTTGCGTCTATGTACTGGTCGCCCGATGGGACAAAACTGGCCCTGCTTGGCTTAAAACTCGCCGATGACGGTCCAACGGCTCAAAGAATCAACGGTCTGGCCGCTCCGCTTCCCCAAGAGGAGACGCTGCTGCGCTGGTGGATTTACAATGTAGAAACAGAAGAGCTTGAACCTCTGGTATCTTTCCACCCCACGCCGTCCTTTTTGCAAACTGTGCCTTATTTTGACCAGTATCACCTGTCGCTCACGTTCTGGTCGCCGGATAGCCGTTACTTTGTAATCACTAAAGACGATAGTCACAAGGGGGCCGCTGTCTGGGTGGTCGACACCGCCGGTGAGGACAAGCCTCGGCAGGTGGGCGAGGGTACGCTGGCGGTGTGGTCTTGGCAGTAAACAAACCCAATGTTGTTTAGAAAAATCCTCCGGCAAAATAACCGGAGGATTTTTGATTTTTCTTGGTGTTGAAACTCTTCTCAGAGCCGATTTTACCCCAAAGGTTGCCAACCATCTTAAACCTATTGTATAATCAAGTAGTTCTTGACGTAAAATTAATGTTATTACTCAGGCATGTCATTTCAACCGAAGGGAGAAATTCCTCTGACCTAACTTTACTTTTGTCCGTCAGATAGCTGGTAAAAGCAGAACCTACCTTACTCTTAATCCGGCAAACGTGGTGTTAATTGTTGCACTGTAG
>JAJRVO010000802.1 GCA_024277275.1 Chloroflexota bacterium | reverse complement strand
TCTCAGGCCATACTGGGAATTGCTCAAATTATTACCAAGTCATATTTACAGCCTAACAAAACAATGACCGTATAAACTTCTAATCGTCCCATCAACATTAACAGTTAAATTTATGTCAGGGTATCCCTCTTAATTTATTTTCGCCAGTAGGCCGGAGATAACAAAACAATGACCGTATAAACTTCTAATCGCCCCATCAACATTAACAAGGAAAGCAACCATTTACCTATTATTGGGATATGGGCGTAGTTATCGGTGGGTCCCACGTCGCCAAGACCCGGCCCAATGTTCCACAAAGTGGCAGCCACCGCCCCAAAGGAGGTAGCCATATCCAGGCCCATTGTGGCCATAGTAAAGACTGCTAAAATGTACACCAGTATAGACAAAACAAAAAATCCAAGAACGTTTGTGGCAACTTCTTTAGGCACGGGCGCGTTATTAAGGCGCACCGGCACTACCGCGTGAGGATGAATAAGGCGGGTGATTTCGCCAAACATAAATTTGATTAGCAAGTAAATACGGACCACTTTCATCCCGCCCCCGGTTGAGCCGGCGCAACCGCCAATAAACATCAACACCAATAGCACAAACTGAGAACTAAAGGACCATTGCTCAAAATCGGCTGTGCCGTAGCCGGTGGTGGTGACTATAGACACTACTTGAAAAAGAGTCATTTGCAAGGTTTTGGCAAAATTTCTACTGTATTGGTTAAAAAAGGTGTCGAGGCCAATGATTAACGTGGCTATGCCAATAATAGCCAGAAAATACCGAAACTCTTTATTACGAAAATAGGCCCAAAAGTCGCCGCGCAAAAAGCGATAGTGCAGCGAAAAATTTGACCCCGCTACCACCATAAAAAATATGATTACATAGTGAATGTAGGCGCTATTGTAAGCCCCAATGCTGGCGTTGCGCGTAGAATAGCCGCCGGTAGCCATAGTGCCAAAGGTGTGGGTTAAGGCTTCAAACAGGCTCATCCCGCCCATCATCAAGAGAATTGCTTCTGCGGCGGAGATTAAAACGTAAACGCTCCATAAAATTTTGGCCGTTTCGGTAACGCGGGGGGTGAGTTTATCGGCCACTGGCCCCGGAACCTCGGCCTTAAAAAGTTGCATTCCCCCCACCCCTAAAAAGGGCAAAATAGCCAGCGAGAGAACAATAATGCCCATCCCCCCAATCCAGTGGGTCAGGCTGCGCCAAAATAAAATCCCGTGCGGTAATTGTTCTATGTTGGTCAGGATGGTGGCGCCGGTGGTGGTAAAACCGGACATCGTTTCAAAGTAGGCGTCGGTAAAGGAAGAAATTGAGCCGGAGAGGAGAAACGGAAGGCCGCCAAAAAGGGAAAAAATTATCCAGCCAAAAGTAACTACGGCAAAGCCCTCTCTGGCTCGTAAATCTCTCTTAAATGCGGTAAGTCTGTGGATTAAAAAACCAAAAAAGAAAGTGATGCCGGCGCTGGTTATTAAAGCCCAATAATCTTCGGCCCCGTAGTATAGGGAAAAAGGGAGGGGTAGCAGCATTGCCGCTGCTAAAAACATCAATAAAAGGCCCAGCAAATGCGCCACGCTGATAAAGTGCATAGATGCTCCTTAATGTATCAACAGAATAATCGGTCCAGTTTATGCACGTCTTGTGGCAGGGTAAAGACCACCACTTTATCTTTAGGCTGAATTTGGGTGTCTCCGTGAGGAATGATTAATTTTTCTTCGCGCAGCACTGCCCCTACCAGGGCATGGCGGGGGAAACGAATATCTTTTAATACCTGGCAGGTGATTCTTGAGCGTTCGTGGGCAATATACTCAATAATTTGGGCGTCAACGCCCGGCAAACTAACAATGGACGCCACCTGTTGCTGCCGGACAAACCGCTGCACGGCATTGACCGTGAGCAGTTGTTTGCTAACCACCGCATCCACGCCTATTGTTGGGGTAACGGACAAATACTCTACTTTGTTCACTAAAGCAATGACACGGGGGATGTTTAATTTTCGAGCCAGGAGGGTGGTGATAATGTTATTTTCGTCATCTCCGGTTACGGCTACAAAAGCATCCATATCTGTCAGGCCTTCGGAATGCAGCAGATCAAAATCTGTGCCGTCGCCGTGGATAATTAGGGTGTGAGGCAGCGTCTCGGCAATTCTTTGCGCTCTTTTCTCGTTGCCTTCAATGATTTTTACGTTGGCCTCTTTGGCCAGGTTGGTAGCAATAAATCGACCAATCAGGCCGCCGCCCAGAATCATAACATTTCTTACGCGGGTGTCTTTTTTACCTGTCAGAGCAATAAATTTTGAGGTATAATCGTGGTCGCAAACAACAAAGACCTGATCGCCGGAGACGAGTTGGTCGTGCCCCCTTGGAATCAGGGTTTTGTGGTTGCGGTCAATGGCTACAATCCTCAGGAGTGGATGGCCATATCGCCGGCCCAGATCGGCTAGTGGAATATTGAGCAAAGGTGAATTTTTTTCTAAAACTACGCCCAGTACCTGTATTTTGCCTTGTTCCAACTCTACCGCATAGGTGGCGCAAGCCTGGTGGATTAGTTGGACAACAGCCTCTGCCGTTTCTTTTTCGGGGTGGATAATAAGATCGGTTCCTAACTCTTGAGGAGTCAAGATAAAATCCGGCTTGGTAAACTCAGAGTTACGAACGCGGGCAATGGTTGTAGGCACACCTGCTTTTTTGGCCAATCTGCAAGCCATAAGATTAACCTCGTCGTGGTCCGTCATTGCGGCTACAATTTCTATCTTGTTAAGATTGGCCTGCTGCAATACGCCGTAACTGGCGCCGCTCCCTTCAATTACAAAAGCGTCTAACTGCTCGCTGGCCCGCATTACTTTTTGCGGGTCAAGCTCAATCATCACAATATCGTGTTTTTCTGTGGAGAGCCGTTTAGCTAACTGGAATCCAATATCGCCGGCGCCAATGATTAGAATATTCATAAGTCAATCTCCTGTTTTACACAAACCGATAGTTTTCCGTTTGACTGTTGAGGGCTGATTGATAGTTGTTTTGAACCGCCAAGATGCCAAGTTTGCCAAGAAAAAAAAGAAAACTTTGCGGTCTTGGCGGTTGAATTTTCTTGTCTTCAGTCACCAACATTTAACGGGGGGTACCCAAAAATCGGGCCACATCAAAATCGGAGATATCAAATTCGGCGTGTTGACCCATCATTAAATCGGCTATGATTTTGCCGCTGTAGGGGCCAACATTCCCACCAGGCCCCCGCCGATAATAATGGCATCGTACATTTTTTGCTCCTTACTCGTCAAGACGAAACACCAGAAAATGAATTTGCCCTGTGCCTCTGAAACCAGAGTACGCTTCCCAATGCTCCCAGGCCAACAATCAGGGCCAGATTAAAGATGCCGCAAAAGGAATTGACGGTTAGTGTGGCTTGCCAATATTCATCGCTATTGCTAATGATAAATTCAGAGAGGCCAATCTCTTTCATCAAAGCCGGTAGCTGTTCTGAATTGGTTACCAAAATACCATTTACCACCGCGGCTGCCATTTGACCCACTGCCACGCCCAGGCCGGCAATACTTCCGGCAATTGTGCCTCTGCCCAGACTGGTTTCTACTTTTAAGGGTTTGTCAAAATAACCGGCAATATACCCCACGCCAATCCCTAAAAAAGGTGTGATGCAAAGGGTGCAAAAGGGCGATAGCAGGGTCAGGCTCATGATATAAATAAACCCAACTATGCCGCCAATAAAACCTGCTCTAATCATTGCGGTTCTCTCCCGCTATTGCCGGAGCCTCCTCAATTTTTAGCATATTTGTGCGTCCCGGAGTGCCGTAGGGAGTGCCGGCGGTGATGGCTATAATATCGCCGGGCATAGCGGCCCCACAATCCACCGCCTTGGTAATTGCCAGTTTAACCATATGCTCTGTGTTTTGGATAGCTTCTACGGTAACGCTCTCAACGCCCCAGGTTAAGGCCAGCCGACGCCGCGTCTCTGGAAATGATGAGAGCGCCAGTACCGGCACGTGAGGCCGGTGGCAGGCTACCCGACGCGCTGTGCTACCTGTAGAGGTATGGGTCACAATAATCCGGGCCAAGAGCGACCTGGCTACAATATGGCTGGCATAGGCAATACTGGCATCAACGCCTTTGGGGGTAGGCAACTCTGGCGGACCTGGCAATTCGTCGCTGGTCCAGGCGTTCTCAACGTGCATAGCAATAGACGACATCATTGCGACGGTTTCACCCGGGTATTTGCCAATTGCCGTCTCGCCGGAGAGCATAAGCGCGTCGGTGCCATCTAAAATAGCGTTGGCTACATCGGTTGCTTCAGCCCGGGTTGGTTTGTGCATATGCTCCATAGACTCAAGCATTTGGGTGGCGGTGATGACCGGAATAGCCACCCGGCGGCATGTCGCAATAATACGTTTTTGGGCAATGGGTACCTCCTGAATGCTCATCTCCAGGGCCAAATCGCCACGGGCAACCATCACCCCGTAAGCCTCTTTGACAATGTTATCAATGTCGTCCAGGGCGTTTTTGCGCTCAATTTTGGCGATTACCGGAATTTCGGCCCCTTTTTTTGCCAAATAGTCATTAAGTTGGCGAACATCGTCGGCAGATTGCACAAATGATAGGGCCAAAAAGTCAAACTTATGCTCAATAGCAAACGCTATATCGCCAAAATCCTTTTCAGTAATCGAAGGTAAACTGACACGCCGTCCGGGCAAATTAACCCCGCGCCGGCTGGATAGCATATTGCCTTGAGTAACCCGTCCCAACACGTCGCCATTGTTTTTAATTTGTTCGACTTCTATCTCGATGTTGCCGTCGTCAAGCAAAATTAAAGTGCCAACCGCTACGTCTTGAGCCAGTTTCTTAAACGACACAGAAATTTGCTCTTTGTTGCCCAAAATATCTTGCGGCGTCAACAAGATTTTCTGACCGGTTTTTAGCTTAACCGCCCCCCCCTCAATTTCACCCACCCGAATCCGAGGGCCGCGCAAGTCGCCCAAGATAGCGATAGGTATGTCTATCTCATCGCTTAGTTTTTTGACCAGGTTAATCAGTGGCACAAAGTTATTGGTGTTGCCATGAGAGAAGTTTATGCGGACCACATCTAACCCGGCCAAAATCATTTTGCGCAGTGTTTCCGGGTTACTGCTGGCCGGACCAAGCGTGGCTACTATCTTTGTTCTCTTTTTTGGGCGAGCGTGTAAATTCTCAATTGACACTACAAACTCCTGTTTTTGTCTTGTTTTTAAACCCAATAGGACTTACGCAGTTGGGCGTTTAGGAATCGGGATTAAATAACTGTCT
>JAJRVO010000084.1 GCA_024277275.1 Chloroflexota bacterium | reverse complement strand
TGGTACTTTGGCGGTCACACAGGTGGCTATTGGACGCCATAAATGAAAAAGAGACCCTCACGGGTCTCTTTTGTCTTTCTTTTTTCCATCCAGTCCGACATTTTATTACCAAATATTCTGGCCCGTAACAAGAGTAAAACCCTCTGCTTTCTTCATTATATATATCCCCCCATTCAGACAACACTTGCTTGCGCAATGTTAGCTCGCTTGTTCAGTTGAAGAGTTTGTTTTGGTTTTGTGGGACGAATCGGGTGTGGTTGTGTCTGGGTTGGATAGCTAAATGGCTATGCGAATTTGTCGAGTAATGTTGCCAACCGAGAAGTTTGGTCAAATTGAAATTTGTTTCAAGCCGGCAAGTTGTCGTAATGTACTCGCCATTTGCTCTTTGTACCCCTGCCTGGGAATACACAACCAAATCGTGCTTTTCCCCGGAATTTCGTCGGGGGTAAAAAAAACATCTCCGAAACCTCCGCTGCTCAACAAAGCCGGGGGAGCGCCGTTTTTGTGTATTTCTATCTTGCTCCCCGGCCCGGTGGCCAGCAGTACACTCTCTGTGCGGATGGAAGCGCCGCTAAACTGGTCGGTTAATTGCTGGGCCTCTTGCTTATCGAAACCCTTTTTGTATGACGACTCAAATCCACCCTGGGATTTACGTAAGCGGCTCCTCAGTCGCCCCAACCCATCTCGCACCTTCCTGGCTGACGAAACCCCCATCTTCGCGCCTTTGTATAAACCCACAATTTCCCCGCCAAAACCACCTACCGCCGCCCCGGTCGAGCCGGCAATCTCGCCGCCAACCGCTGCCCCTGCCGCCTGGCCTGCCTTCGCGCCCCAATAGGCGCCAGAAACGGTGAGAACCGATGCTCCCAGAACAAATGCACTTTTGCTTGCGACTTTTGTAACACCCCCCTAGATACGGGCTGCTGCGCATACGATGGAAGATCTGGATTCGCAGGACAATTTTTTCCTCCGTCTTTACCAAGAGAGAGTACCGGCTATAATTTTTAATACCGTTGCTCCTGCAACCACAACGGCCTCATCAAAAACAATGCTACGAATGTAGCCGCTGGTATTCTTTGCCAAGTCAGGGAAAAGGGGGCGTGCGATTTGGGCCATACCCCATATAGACAGACCGGCAATACCGACAACAATGGTCAGGGCATGGATGATGTCGGTGAGTATAACTGCTATAGCAGTAACGCTGTGTACGATATCAGCGCCACTACTTTGGGCCAAAATCCAGGCTATCACTACTAACATTCTTGTGAACATCGTGCGCTCTTGCCTTCTCTACATATCCAGCGGTAATGCATCTGTTAATTGGCCTTTTTCGCTTTTGTCCTGTTGCTTGAAGCGCCCTCACCACCCGCCATTTTTACGATCTGCCGCCCGGCAACCAAGCCTGCTGCGCCCCCCACGAGTGGCCCCATCACGGGGCCGGCTTTGGCTCCGAATCGAGCGCCGATGACCGCACCTACAACCTCACTGGCCTTGCGGACCCTTACTGGATTACGGGCCACTGCCTGGCCCATATAGCCAAGTGTACTCCCGGCTGCTTGAGCGGCTTTTTCCCCGGCCTTGGCCCCTATGTTCCCACCGACGCCACTGCCTATCACGCCACCTACCACGCCACCTAACGGCCCGGCCACGCTACCGAGTGTTGAGCCGGCAACGCCACCGGCAGTTGCACCGGCCAGGTACCCGGCTACGGCAGGAGTAGTCCGAGCTATGTCTTTAGCCGCAGAAGCTGCTTCGCTTGCGGCGCCCTTGACACCTTTACCCGAAGAGGCTGCTGAAGCTACAGCCTGGGTGGCTCTGTCCCCTGCGTAGCCTCCCATAACGACACCGGTAGCAAGTCCCAAGCTACCGCCCGCCACCCTGCTTTCCATTCCCCCTACTGCACTACCAATTTTTCCTCCAACTCTCGCGCCGACTAACCCACCGGCTAACATCCCGGAACCGACGGCTGTGACTTTGCCTGTAACCTTGGCTGTGGTTTTGGCGTTGTTTACCGCCATGTTGCCGAGCGTATAAGCCATCTTGCTGGCTGCACCGCCAATCCCTCCGCTGTTAGAGGACGCGGCGGCTGCGGCATTTGAGCTATTAGAGCACGACATAAATATAAAAACCTCCTTGTCATTGATATATTATCGGGATTGACTAGAATTCTGCCGGTACGAGTTCTATCTTATCTAAACGCGCGCCGTCCTCCCGCAGGTATATGTTGATGACGTGATCGCCGGCCGACAAGTACACTTCTACCGGGTCAGCGCCCCCACGGTCGCTCACGTAATCAGATGGGTAGTTGGTGGCTTGTGGGATATCCCATAAATAGCCGCCGCCCGGACTGCCATCGAGTGTGACAAAAAACGAGTTGTCATCACCGTTCGCGGCATAAACCCAGGCCCTCACACGGTAGTCGCCGTCTGTCGATGTGGTAAAGCAATAGCTCGCTTGAGTCCCTCCGGGTGAGCCTGCGTCGCCACTGCCGTTCGGCACATGGATATAGTGATCACCGCTGGCATCGGTGTCGTTACCGATCACAAAATTACCAGATAGTACGCCGTCTTCTGCTTCCTGAGAGCCGCTGAAACATGGAATAGTCGGTGGCAGAGGGGCGCCTACACACCTGTCGCAGGCCTCTTCGCTGCACTCGGTAAAGCCATCATAGCAGCAGCCAATGCGAATATCCGATATGACCGGCCTGTCTTCGGCGTTGGTTTCAAATGCCAAACAATATGCGCCCCAGGTATAGTCGGTAGTGGGTCCATCAAACGAGTATTGGTAATAACTGTCGGTTGCTGTTTGGCCCGTATACGTGAACGGCGAAACCGGCAAATCCAGACCGCCGTACACCGGGTTTGGCGGATTTGAGGCGACGATATTTGTATCTAAATTGAAGTCGTTGCGCAGCATTTGGAAGAATTCATCCATCCCGTCGCCGTCATCATAATCATCAGCTAGATCTATGACCCCGCCAGGCGCTAATTCATCAAGGTCTTCGTCAAATGCAGCGTCCATATTGCTCTCGCTGCAAGTGGCAAAGGGATTCCACCATTCAAGGTGGGGGGTGATGATAGTTTCGGTAAGGATGAAGCAAAACTCCTCGTAATTACCGGTGATAACCAATCCCCCTAAATGTGTCCCTATTTCAGTATCTATCGTGGTTGGAATGATCAAGTAGGGAGAGCAGGCCAGGAGTAAAATGCCCGTTATGAGAATAAGTATCTTTATTCTTTTTATTATGTTGTTGTCTTGCATGTCTCAGCCTCACCGTCACTCTAAAATAAGTCTGTATGGTTTCTTATCAATCACAACACGCGCTCCCGGTGCCACGCTGTTGTTTATCAACAACGTGGCACATCTCTGGCGTCGTTAAAAGCGGTAACGATCTGAATATTTATAAAGAAGCTTGCCTGGGCAACTTCTCACGCAAACTGACCCGCTTCTACTTTCTGCCATTCTTAGAAGGACTTTTGCCATTAGTTGTAACACGTGTGAGCCAGGCTCCCCAAGCGGACACGGCTCTTAGCCAGGAACCTTGTCTTAAGTCAATCTCGGCCAGGGGGGTCTCCATTAATTTCCCCCCGCGCAAGGGCCGGCCTTGCTTGACAGGAAAAGCCTCTATTTGTCCTTTGGCCGGATTGCGCTGCAATAGGACCCCTTCATCGGACAACTTACCGCTGGTACCATCTTCATAGGCGATGTAAGCCAAATCCTGGCTACCATTATTACTGTGCAACATAATCGCGGTGATACCACGCGCTTTGTAGGCAGCCACCGGCGTACCTTTGATGAGTCGGGGTAACTCTAAATCTGGCCGGGGCCGGGTCATATCGGCCCGCTTGGTTTTTAGACGCCGCAAAAAGGTGGCCTCTACATCGTTTGCCGTAACCGGGTCATGAGAGAGGCCGTGTTCGGCTCCAATAATCTCGGCCATACGCATGGCTATCTCAATATGTTCAACAGGAACTTTGTTTTTACTTGTGCCTGATAGCTCGAAGCGGCGGACATGAAGCCCTCCCTCCCATGCGATTTCGTAAAACGCGTGTCCCGATAAGCGATTTAGGCCGATTTGATCACCCAAAACGATGCCACGCGGCCAGGCCGGAGCGTCGCCCTTCTGAGTATTTAAAATTATCTCGGCACCGTCAACCCAGATGCTACACGTCTCCTTACGTAGTCGCTCGGCCTGAGCAGTTCTTATAATAGAGTCGGGTAGTTTAATAGCTTTGGTCTTCATATCGGCCAACCAATCATGGTTGTCCTGGAAGTCGGTTTTGAGGTTCAATAAATGCTATATCTAAATATAGCCGGGTACGCGGCAGATACCGAACCGTAGCGGGCGACCATCGGGCGCAGTGTACTGCCGCTCATTGCAGCGGGCCACCACTTCCACCAAATCTC
>JAJRVO010000801.1 GCA_024277275.1 Chloroflexota bacterium | reverse complement strand
AATTGTGGGCATTTCAGAGCAGAATTTCCAGAATGATAGAATTTTGATTCGTTAATTCTGCCAATTCTGCTCTTACGCCGGCAAAAATCAGCCCGGCTGAGTAATTATCGGCGGCACAGTTTCCAAAACGGGAATTGCTGAGTTTACGCCACGGTGGAGCTTGACGCAATAACTCAAGTTGTTTTTGTTCGGCCTCAGGCCGGGTGTCAGAAGATAAAGTTGACATAGTATATTTCTCCTGATCTTATTTGGCGGCGAATTTGTCTATCCTATATAAGTAAGCATCTAAAAATAAGTTCCTGCAAAAGGAGTCAAAAAGTGCACTTTTTGACTCCTAAAATGGGAAGTTGTTTTTGGACGGTCACTAAGTATAACATGCCTCTACATTTGGGAACAATAAATACAGGTCCAACACCAGTGCAATTATTGACACAGACCGCCGGTCGGAGTATATTTTGGTGGCACAATTTTCCCATAGGAGTAGATAACGTGACAGAACTGATCAATGTTACCGATAACAGTTTTGATGCTGAAGTTTTAAAGTGTGATATCCCCGTCATTGCCGATTTTTGGGCCGAGTGGTGCGAACCCTGCAAATCGCTTGAACCGCCCCTAAAAGAAATTGCGGCCGACTATGAAGAACGCCTGAAGATTGTTAAAGTGGATATCGAGTCTAATCCAACTGTGACCTCTGGTTATACGGTCCTGACTATCCCAATGCTGATAATCTTTAAAAACGGGCAAGAGGTCGGGCGAATTAACGGCGCTCAAACCAGGATGTCTTTGCTGGCAAAAATAAAACCTCACCTAAATTAACGTCTTAGGCTTTCACATCGACAAAAAATTGTCGGTAGAATTGTGAATGATGAATTGTGAATTGTGGATTGTGAATGAAAAACTTCACAATTCACAATTGGCTATTCACAATTATTTCACATTCATAGTACCCGCTTTGTCTCGTACCACTAACATGCGACCCCGTTGCCCCAATGTGGTCTTACCCTCCATTTTTCTGTACAACACAAGACATAACATGGTATACTATACCTATGCATATCATTGTTACTCACTCAAACGCAGATTTTGATGCTGTGGCCTCTTTGCTGGGGGCGTGGCATCTTTACCCGGATGCTGCCCCGGTTTTACCGCCGACGCTTAACCGCAACGTGCGTGATTTTGTCACGCTTTACCGGAACAAGCTCCCGTTTCTGCACCAGAATGAGTTGGATCGGAGTCCCATCGACCGGCTAACAGTGGTCGACACGCAACATATCCCCGACCTTAAAAAACTAAAGCCGGATGCCCCCCTGCACATTATTGACCATCATGAGCTGCACGAACCATCGCCGCCGGGCGCAACCTTAAGCCTGACCGACACCGGTTCAACCGTCACCTTGCTGATTGAGCAGATTAGGGAACTGCCCAAACGCCTGTCTTCAATAGAAGCAACCCTGCTGCTGCTGGGCATTTACGAAGACACAGGCTCATTAACCTACGGCAGCACCACAGCCCGAGATTTGCAGGCGGCGGCCTGGCTTTTATCGGAAGGGCAGGCTCGGCTTGATATTGTGCGCGAATACCTCAACTACGCTATGAACGATGCCCAAAAAGCTTTGTACGAGCAACTGGTCGATAACCTGGAAACCCGCACCATCCACGGGCACACCATTGTTATTGGCACAGCCGGCGTAAATCATTACGTTGAAGAAATTAGCGGGCTGGCCAGCCGCTTGCGAGATTTATATCAGCCTGAAGCGATGTTCATTTTAGTGGAAATGACAGACCACGTACAAATGGTGGCCCGCTCAGCAACCGACGCCATCAACGTAGGTCACATCACCGAATTTTTTGGCGGCGGCGGGCATCCGCGAGCGGCTGCGGCGCTTATCAAGAAAAAAGCGTTGATTGAGAGTAAAACGGAGTTGATCCGGCTGTTGTATCTTGAGGTTCAGCCGGCGCTAACCGTCGGTCAAATTATGTCCAAAGGAGTCCGCACCCTGGTTCCAACAGACACGGTTCGACGCGCTGCCGAAGTGATGGATCGTTACGGTCACGAGGGCTTTCCGGTGGTCGATACCGCCGCCGGAAAAATTGTGGGTATCCTCTCCCGGCGCGAGGTTGATAAGGCGCGCCGGCACAAGCTGGATGGGGCGGCCATTCGGCAATTTATGACCAAGGGCGAGTTTTTTGTCACCCCTGCCAGTAGCGTTGACGCCGTGCAAAGGTTGATGACCGATCATCAAATTGGTCAGGTGCCGGTAGTTAATCGTAAAAATGGCGAGGTGATTGGCATTGTCACCCGCACTGATCTTATCAACTTATGGCAGTCAACCGGCGTTGACCAAGCGCTTATACCCAATTTGGCGGGTCGACTGGAACAGACCCTCTCCCCGGAACTTTTTGAACTCCTGTGCGAGGCCGGCGAGTTAGCCACCGGTCAGGGCGACACGCTTTACATAGTGGGCGGTTTTGTGCGCGATCTGTTGCTAACGATGTTAATGGAAGGCGACCCGGCTGCCGAAGCCAAACCAGTCCTCGTTTTGACCTTGATTTGGTGGTTGAAGGCAATGCTATTGACCTGGCTCGCCGTTTGTCCAATCGCAATGGCGGGCGAGTTCGCCACCACAGTCGCTTTGGCACTGCCAAGTGGATTTTAGATCAGCCCATCCCCTTCAACCCCGGCCCAGTTGGCGAATGTGTGCATTTGACCTCGCTGGATTTTGTCACGGCTCGCACTGAGTTTTATCGCCATCCTTCGGCCCTGCCGGAGGTTGAGCAAAGCTCCATCCGGCAAGACCTGCACCGGCGCGATTTTACCATCAACACCCTGGCTTTGCGCCTAACCCCGGATCGCTTTGGGGAACTGCTTGATTTTTACGGGGGACAGAGTGACCTTGAAAGCCGTTTAATTCGGGTGCTGCACAACTTGAGTTTTGTGGAAGACGCAACCCGTATGCTGCGGGCTGCCCGTTTAATGGCCCGGCTTGAATTTGACCTGGAGGAGCGCACCGCCGAATTGCTTGACGATGCCCTGGACCTGCTGGAGCGGGTTAGCGGGGAGCGGGTGATGAGTGAGCTGGAGCTTATCTTTAGAGAGCGACAGCCTGAACTGGCTCTACAGAAGCTTGGCGAGTTGGGGATTTTGACGGCCATTCATCCCGGCCTTGTGGTAGACCAGTGGCTCATCAAGCATTTAGAGACGTTATGCACGGGTCTTGATGAGACGCCCTGGTGCGGCATTGCGCCCGATGCGGTTCACTATCTGGGTTTAATGGCCTTCTCGCTGGCCAGAGATGAATTGGAGGGGTTACTTGAGCGGCTAAACCTGCGCGTCAACCAGCGAGCGACGCTTAAACAGGTCTACATCATCAAGCGCAGGGCTGCCAAGATTGCTAAAGCCAAACAATCCAGCGCCCTTTACTATCTTTTGCAGGATAGTTCTGACGATGCGCGACTGATTGCCTGGCTGGCTCTTGATGATAAAGCCGCTCGCCGGCAAATTATTCGCTTCCAAACCGATTTGCGCGATGTCGCTCCCTTGATTGACGGCCACTACCTTAAGCAAGAAATGCAATTATCTCCCGGCCCCCTCTTCAAAACTATCATCGACACGCTGCGCGATGCCCGGCTGGATGGTTTGGTAACTACGCTGGCAGAGGAACGGGCGATGGCGGAACAGATTTTGGAGGAAGAGGCAAGCAGCAATCGGTAATCAGTAATCGGTAATCAGTAATCAGTAATCAGTATCAGATGTTGGAACTTACCGGCCACTGACCACTAACCACTAACCACTAACCACTAACCATTAACCACTAACCACTAACCACTAACCACTAACCACTAACCATTAACCACTAACCACTAACCACCGGCCTACAACTGCTCGCCCTTACCTAAAATGGCGCTAAAAATGGCCTGTAGCTCTTCTTGAGAATAAAAGTGGATGACCAGTTTCCCGGTCTCTTCTTCCGTGCGGTTAAGCTCAACTTTGGTCCCAAATTTGGATTCAAAGCGGGCTAACATAGTTTTATCGTGAGGGGAGAGGGGAGGGCGTTTTGGTTTGGCTGCTTTGTCCCCGGTCAAAAGCTGTCGAACCAGGGTTTCTGTTTGGCGCACATTCAGCCCTTTACTGATAATGGTAGCCAAAACGTTTTGTTGTTCCCGCGTTTTTTTTAAGCTGAGTAGCACGCGGGCGTGCCCTTCGGAGATTTTGCCAATAGCCAGAGCCTCTTTAATTTCCTCCGGCAAGTTTAAGAGCCTGACCGTATTGGCCACAGCCGTGCGGCTCTTGCCGACCCGTTCGGCGACGGCTTCTTGAGTCAGACCAAACTCTTCCATTAATTGGGCGTATGCCTGAGCTTCTTCCAAAGGATTCAGATCGGCCCGTTGGATATTTTCTACAATAGCCAGCTCCAGCATTTGCTGGGGGGTGCTTTCTTTGATAACCACCGACACGGTACTTAACCCCGCCAATTGGCTGGCTCGCCAGCGACGTTCGCCTGCAATCAGTTGGTACGACAAGCCTGCCTGGGTAACAATCAACGGCTGAATCAGGCCATGCTCTTCAATAGAGTTAGCCAGTTCTTGCAACTCCTGCTGGTTCATCGCTTGCCGGGGCTGATGAGGGTTGGGAGATATTTGGTCGATGGGGATTTCTGTAGCGCCGGCCCGCACTTCTGGACTGGGTTTTGGAGCGCCGGGGGGAATCAGCGCTCCCAATCCTTTTCCCAAACCTCGTTTTTTAGCCATAGTCAGTACCCTTTACTTTGCGCTTATTTTGCGGCGCACCCGGCTCAATAACTCCTCGGTGAGGTCGTGATAGGCTTTGCAGCCGGGCGAACTTGGCGCATAGGCCAAAATATCTTCGCCGTAGCTGGGCGCTTCGCTTAGCCGGATGTTGCGTGGCACAATTGACTTAAAGATTTCATTGGGGAAGTGCCGGCGGACTTCTTTGACCACGTCCGCCGCCAGGTTTGTACGGCCATCGTACATAGTCATAACAACGCCGGCCACATGCAAGCCGGCATTGAGACTTTCCTGAACCAGATTGATGGTGTGCATTAACTGGCTCAAGCCTTCCAGGGCCAGATATTCGCACTGAACCGGAATAATCACGCCGTGGTTGGCGGCGGTTAAGGCATTAATTGTCAACAAGCCCAGGCTGGGAGGGGTGTCGATAAAGATAAAATCATAGTCGTTTAGAACCGGCTGCAGAGCCTTTTGCAGCAAAGTTTCGCGGGCCAGCATTTGCACCAGTTCTACTTCGGCGGCAGCTAATTCGGATGCAGCCGGGGCAATGGAGAGACGCTGTCGAGCCGTGGGTTGGATAATATCTGCCAGAGGCGCCTTGTTAATCAGCGTGTCGTACAGCGATAACACGCCATTGCCATGTTCTATGCCCAGGCTAGAGGTGGCATTAGCCTGGGGGTCGGCGTCAATAATTAAGACCCGCGCCTTTCTGGCTGCAATAAAGGCAGCCAGATTTACGGTGGTAGTGGTTTTACCCACCCCTCCTTTTTGATTTGTAATGGTATAGATAAATGCGGATTGATCAGTCATTGTCAGCGTATTGTAACATGCCATAGGATGACAAACAAGCAGTGGGGGTGTTTGGAGACAGTTACCAACATTCTT
>JAJRVO010000800.1 GCA_024277275.1 Chloroflexota bacterium | reverse complement strand
ACATTAGCACACACAAACCCAGAATCACATTGCCATACGCTATTTGCTCTATCAGTTGCATCATTTTCCCTCCTCATATCATTCCGAGGGATTATGATACCTCACTTTTGCTTTCCCAAGAAAATAGGTAAGAGCGTCGCCAAATTCGGGGACTACCCGCTCCCCCCCTCAATCCCCCCCAAAGGGAGGGGGAACAAAAAACCTCCCCCCCTTTGGGGGGGCCTTCCGCCACGCCCATTATTGCCCTGACCGCCCTGGCTATGCTCGGTGATAGAGAGCGATGCCTGGAAGCAGGGGCCAATGAGTATTTGAGTAAACCGGTAAGATTGGTTGAGTTGGAGAAGTTGATTAAGACGTTAATTAATAGCCGGTAGGCAAAATCGTATCTTCTCAATATTGTGGGGCAGACTTTCCAGTCTGCCGTTTGAACAGGCTAGAAAGTCTGTCCCACATACTACAGCCCCGAATTATTGAGATGATACTACGCATCCCCATAAAGATGATCCCATAGCTCTGCCGGGTCCGGGTAGGGGCTTTCCTCGGCAAAGCGCTGGGCTTCTTCAACTTCAGTGGCCGCTTTGGTTTCCAGTTCGGCCAAATCTGCCGCTGTCGCCAGCTTTTCGTCCAGCAGATAACGCTTGAAGCGGATGAGAGGATCATGTTGACGGTGAAGTTCCAGCTCTTCGGGGTTGCGATAGCGCGAGTCATCATCGTCGGTAGAGTGCGCCCCAAAGCGGTACAATCTGGCTTCAATCAGGGTTGGCCCTTCTCCCCGTCTGGCCCGTTCCCGGGCTTTGTAAGTGGCTTGATAAACGGCCTGTACGTCGTTACCGTCAATGACTACGCCGGGGAATCCATAGCCTTTAGCCTTACAGGCCACCCCCTCTCCGGCGACCTCTTTCTCCACCGGCACCGAAAGGGCGTATTGATTGTTTTCGCAGAAAAAGATAAGCGGTAATTTACGCAGGCCGGCCAGGTTACAACTTTCGTGGAATTCGCCCTCACTACTACCCCCTTCGCCAAAATAGACAATTGTTACGGCATCTTCGCCTTTGATTTGAGAGGCCAGGGCCGTGCCGGCTGCTTGAGGCAATTGGGTGGCAATGGGACCGCCACCGGCCATAAGGTTGGCCGGCGGGTAGTTTAAATCGCCGGGAAGCAAGCGTCCGCGACTGTTGGGGTCGGTCGCCCTGGCAAATGCCTGGGCCATAAAATCATGCGGACGCATCCCCATAGTCAGAGCAACCCCCATATCCCGATAGTAAGTGTAAACATAATCAAGGCCAACCCGCAGCGCGCTGGCCGAGCCAACCTGGGCCGCTTCATGCCCGTCGGCCAGAGCCACAATGTTAATTCGCCCCTGGTGACGCAGCAAACGCAGTCGCTCGCCGAGAGTGCGGGTTAAGACCATTTTGTAATAAAATGTGTGGTGTTGCTCCGGGGTGATTTCCGGCACAAAGACCTCCGATGTTTATCTACTGGTAATCTTCCAAAAAGTCTCGTATTGCCGCCAAAACGTAGTTGGTGCCAAAACCGTCCATCAGGCGATGGTCATATGTTAAACTCAAATAGACTATGGGCCGGATAGCAATGGCATCGTCATCTACCACCACCGGGCGTTTCTTGATGGCGCCGATTCCCAAAATGGCGGCTTGAGGCTGGTTGATGATAGCGGTGCCAAACAAGGTCCCCTGCATCCCCGGATTGGTCACGGTGAAGGTGCCGCCCTGAACATCATCAGGGATCAATTTTTTTGAACGGGCGCGGGCGGCCAAATCGTTAACGGCCCTGGCCAGCCCCTGCAAGCTCAACTCTTCGGCCCGTTTGATGACCGGCACCAGCAGTCCCCCCTCTATAGCAACCGCCAGGCTGATGTTGATATGGGGATGCATCACAATCTTACCGTTAATGAGGGATGTATTGGCCATGGGGTAGGCTTTAAGCGCCTCCACGGCAGCCTGCACAAAAAAAGCGGTGTAGGCCAGGTTGATGCCTTGCCGGGCAAATTCCTCTCGATGGGCCTGGCGATAAGCTACTACCCGGCTCATATCCACCTCAAACACCGAGGTAACGTGCGGCGAGGTCTGCACGCTGCGCAGCATATGCTCGGCGATGGCGGCCCGCATAGGCGTCATATCAATCATTTGGCTCGACACGGCGGCCGGTGACTCTGGGGTTTTTGGCGGTGGGGCCGATTGCGGTTCAGGTTCAGAGGACTGCTGTCGAGCCTTGAGATAGCGCAACACGTCCCGCTTGGAGACGCGCCCGCCCTGCCCCGTTCCGCCAATGGAGTGCAACGTTTCCGGCGAGATATTGTGTTCCTCGGCTAAGCGCAGAACTACCGGGGTAAAGCGGCGAGGCTTGGGCGTTGTTGTGTTTGCTTCAGCCGGTTTGTTGCTTGCGGTCTCTGTTGGGGTTGAATTGCTTGGAGACATCTCACCTGGCTCGCCCAGATAGGCCAGCACCGTGTCTACTTCGGCTGTTTGACCGGCGGGCACCAGGATTTGCAATAGCACCCCGTTTCCGGTTGCGGGGACCTCGGTCACTACTTTGTCAGTTTCCACCTCTACTAACGGGTCATACTCGTTTACAAAATCACCGGGCGCTTTCAACCAACGAATAATGGTTCCCTTGACAACACTTTCACCCAATTGAGGCATTTTGAGGGGGATAGGCACGGACAAAAATCCTTTCGGTTCTACTGTAAATCTTATTCAGGACGGGACAACCTGACGAACGACGAATGACGATAGACGAATGAGAAACTCAGTATATTCACGCTTTTTCGTCGTCCGTCGTTGGTCGTTCGTCCAACACGTAAAGTTAATCTCCGTTCTCTATGAACCACCTTATGTTTCGCGTGTTACTTCAAACCGGCAACGGGCGTCGCCTTTGGCGGCGCAAGCTGTTTCAACCGAGGATACCCGCCCTCCAAAAATTCCTTCACCCAAGCCGGCCATCACGCCCCGGATGAGATGGCAAACGCCGGATTCGGCCTCTCCGTAAGCCGCCGCAAAGGGGGAGTCGCCTACTTCTAAAACCATCTGCCCTTTCTCTAAATCCAAATGCTCCAGGCTAAAGATGCCCCAGCCAATTTCTCCCCCCATTTTGCACATAAACTCAACAATTTCCTGCTCGCTATATCCAAAAACTTCTTTGTACCGTTGCGAAGATTTAGAGCCGCCAACGTTTCCGGCGGCCATCATCATCTCGATACATTTTTCCGGCCCAACTTCTGCTTCCAGTAGCTTGTGCAGGGTGGCAATAACTTCGGGCCGGATGAACATATATCGCACCCCTTTATAATTTAAATGGCCGGTTTCAAATTCCAATTGTTCTATGATTGAGTTTTCCATGATGTTGCCTCCACAACTATTCAATAAATAAAGAACCGCTGTTCTTTTGGGGTTTGGCTTGAGCAAGTCGCTTTTTAGCAATGCGTAAGGCAGCTTTATGGGTGTTAATCCCTTCTGCTGCGGCCAGGGCATAGATTTGAGTTAGCGTACGATTGACCGTATCGCTGACTCGCTCAAACGCTTCGGCTTTAGACCATCCTTCCGTTTCCATGCCAATAATGCTCATCAAGCCGCCAATATTTACCGCCATATCAGGCGCGTACAGAATATCCCTTTCTTGCAATCGTTCAGCATCTTCCGGGCCGGCAAGCTGGTTATTGGCTGACCCAACCACTGCCCGACATTTTAGTTGTGGGATGGTTTCTTCATTGAGGATTCCGCCCAGAGCGCTTGGGGAAAAAATATCGCAGGGGGTTTTATAAACTTCATCAGGCGGGATAAATTGCAGGTCAAGTTCATCACGGAACTGTTTGACAGCATTTTCATCCACCTCGCTAAACAGAATCTCGGCCCCGGCCTCCTGTAAAAACTCAATTAATGCTCGGCCAACGTTGCCGGCGCCTTGAAGTAGAATCCGTTTACCCGCCGGCGAGGTATCCCCAAAAAGGTGTTTGCAAGTTACATAAATGGCCGACAAAACCCCAATGGCCGTACCCGGCCCAGAGTCGCCTGCTCCCCCGGCTTCAGGCGTCCGGCTAAACACATAAGGGTCGCCCGTTTCGGCGATGATATCCATATCTGCCGGCGATGTGCCAACATCCGGCCCGGTCAGGAATAATCCGCCGAGTTGTTGCAGCAGGGCGCCGTAATCTCGCAGCAAGTCTGCCCTCGCCTGAGGGTTAAGATCAGAGGGTACGGCAATAACAACCTTTCCCCCACCGTGAGCAATACCGGCCAGGGCCAGTTTAGAGGTCATTGCGGCAGAAAGTTTAAACGCATCCTGCAATGCTGCCTGAGTATTGGGATATGATTTCATCCGCGTACCGCCCGATACCGGCGGCCCAAGGCGGGTGGAGTGAATGGCCATAAAAATCCAGGCGCCGGTTGGTTGATGGAAACGGATAATGACGTTTTCTCCGCCCCATTGTTTAATTAAAGATTCCATAAAATGCTCCTCGTATAAAATAGTGACTGGAGTGCGGAATTTATTCCGCTTTTGAGGGGATGCCAGAATAAATTCTAGAGTCCGGTGATTATAACTCCCTCCAAAAATAGGCCCTCCCTCAGTCCCTCCCAAAGGGAGGGAGGCTTGAATCCCCTCTCCCCCTGGGAGAGGGTTAGGGAGAGGGCCATTACCATTCTCGTTGTCGTCCCAATTTTATTAGATGGCCTGACGGTTATTGATTCTCGCCGGTGAGTAGGGCGCACAGTTTGCTCAGGTCGATATTCCCGCCGGATACGACACACACAATCTTGCCACTACCGGCCTGGCCCGTCAGGGCGCAGGCAACCGGGCAAGCCCCTGCGCCTTCAGCAATGACACGGTTACGTTCGGCCATCAGCCGTAGTGCAGCGGCAACATCTTCTAACTCGGCAATGAGCGCGCCGTCCAGCAGCGATTGGGCCAGCTCAAGCATTTGTGGGAAGACGGTTTTGCTGCCAATACCATCAACAAATGAAGGCTGGTAGTCAACAACCGCCGGCGTTCCGGCGGCTAACGAGGCGGCCAGCGGCGCGCCGGTAGCAACCTCGGTGGCGTACACGCGGCAATCTGGTTTGAGGGCACGCACGGCTGCGGCAATTCCACAGGATAACCCGCCGCCGCCCCACGGAACAAGGATGGCAGCCGCATCGGGTAATTCTTCCAAGATTTCAAGGGCAATCGTCCCGTTACCGGCCATAACGTAAGGATCATCAAAGGCATGAATAAACGTGGCCTCAATACCGGGATAGGCTCGATTTTGGAATGTTTGCCACCACTTCTTCTTGCGTTTCGCCCTGGCCAAAGAAAGCCGGAGCGCTACCAATCCCGCCAAAATTACCGCATCCCAAACCTACGGCGGAAATTTTTAGACCGGTACGCCCTAGCTTTTTGTATTCCATCATAGTTAACCTGCTCCGCCGCCATCCATTATCAGCCCTAACGCTTCATCCCGGAAATAGATGATATGATTGGCCATAGTGGTTTCAGCGGTGTCAGGGTCTCCGGATGCCAGAGCATCAATAACAGGGAGGTGTCTTTGGTGATTTGCCTTTATACCGGGGGTAGGGTCTTTATATTGGCTATAGACATAATACCATAGCCGCAATATCATCGGCAGCAGGATTTCCAGAAAACTCAGAAGAAACTCATTATGGCTGATCTCGGCAATCATACGATGAAATTGATATTCAACCATGATAGCCGCCAGATAATCACCACGGTTGGCAATCTCGTCGGTATCGTTGAAGAGATCTCTCAGGGCAGTGATCTGTTCTTCAGTCACTCTTGTTGCGGCAATACGAGTAGTGTGTCGCTCTAACAAAAGACGCGCATCAAAGGCTTGCTGTAACTGAATAATGCTTAAATCAGAGACAAACGTGCCTCGCCGGGGAGAGATGACAATGAGTTTTTCAAAGGCCAGACGCTGAAGGGCTTCTCTTAGGGGAGCCTTGCCTACATCTAACTGCGTCATCAATTCCTGCATATCCACGGGCGTTGCGGGCGGAAGTTCCAGGGTGATGACCTTAGTTTTGATCTGTTGATAGGCTTGCTCGGCCATTGTCGTCATTTTTGTGCCACCTACTTGATTCTCAGCGCTAATAACTGATATATCAGATTATAGCTTACTGGCAGTTACTATTGTCTTATTTCGCCTGATTATATATTACACCAAATTTAAAGTCAAACCTTATTTGAACAAGCATAGTCCGTAAAAATTTGACTGTGAAGTTGAGGCAATCTATAATTGACCGGAATAGTTCCTATCAATAGTTTACTATCTGATATATCAGATTAGCAACAAAGGAGATGTTAATATGCCTGCCCCGGTTACTGTATTATCCCTGTTAGTTGAAGAACTTAATAATGGCCGTATCAAAGTGGTTGACTTAACGCAACCCCTGGATTCTGATACGCCGGTGATTGATTTGCCGCCCCAGTTTGCCCCGTCGCCGCCGTTTAGCAAGGAAGTTATCTCTCGCTACGATGATAAAGGCCCGGCCTGGTATTGGAACACCATCCATTTAGGAGAGCACACCGGCACTCATTTCGACGCTCCGGCGCATTGGGTTACGGGTAAAGACCTGGCAAACAATACGCTTGATACCATCTTGGTGCGCAAATTAATTGGCCCGGCCTGCGTTATCGACGTGAGCAAAGAAGTGGCGCGGTATGAGGATTTCCTGCTGACCCGCGAGCATGTGCAAGCCTGGGAAGGCGAGCACAGCAAAATCTCGGCGGGGTCCTGGCTGTTGTTGCGGACGGATTGGTCCAGGCGGCAAGGTCGAGAAGACTATTTGAACATCAATGAAGATGGGCCGCACTCACCCGGCTTCCACCCTGATTGTGTTAAATTCTTGGCCCACGAGCGAGACGTATTGGGGGTTGGCGTAGAGACGGTAGGCACCGATGCCGGCCAGGCCGGTGGGTTTGACCCCCCATTTCCTGCGCACAACATTATGCAAGGGTCAGGCCGATTTGGCCTGGCCAGCCTGTGCAATCTGGACCAACTGCCGCCAGTCGGAGCAATTGTTATTGCTTCGCCGCTAAAAATTGTTGATGGTTCCGGCAGCCCCTTGCGGGTACTGGCCCTGACCCCGGCTTAGGAATCGGGATTAAATAACTGTCCCATTAGTCATTGTTTTTTGGGTAAGAAAAATCATTGTATACTGCCAACGGCCATAAAGTAACATTTTTATGGGACACAGATGAACACAGATTTCACAGATTTTTGTTTAGTTTTTTACCATAATCTGTGTTTATCTGCGAAAATCTGTGTCCTATTCTCTGGCTTTCAGAATGTT
>JAJRVO010000799.1 GCA_024277275.1 Chloroflexota bacterium | reverse complement strand
CCCACCTGCCTGGCCCCGGCGTCGTTAGCCTACGGCGACTTAAATCAAGGCGGCAAAACGCTCATTGTCGGCTTCCGCGAGTTGCGTGATTTTTACCCGGCCTTGATTAGCCAAAACCTCAACGCGCAGGCGTTGGGCGCGCAAGCCGCGTCGCTCATCATTGACGCCCCGGCCCCCGTGACCGGCAAAATGAACATCACCCCGATTGAACTGGCGCAAGCCTTTGAACAGGTTGATTTCCGGCGGCGGGCAGTTAAGGCCGTCAAGAGCAAAAGCAAGGGGTATGACCGGGTCGGCTTCCCGGCAGTTTTGGGCCTGACCCGCCACGCCGAAGTTTTGGCCGATATGCAGGAACAGTTAGGCCAAACCGTCTTTGAAATCAGCGCCCTGCCGCCCTCTGTGCCGGGACGACGTTTGTTTGACGCGCTGCGCCGGACTTTTCTGCAAGCCAACGGACGTTTGATTATCGGCAGTCAAGTTGTTGACGGCAAAATCGAAGATGGCCGGGTCACGCAAATTCGCTTTGAAACGTCGAACCGGCTAAAGACCGTTCAGGCCAATGCCTACGTTTTGGCGACCGGCGGCATCTTTGGCGGCGGCATCCAAACCAACGCCGAGGGGCGGGTTTGGGAACCGATTTTCGGCCTACCCATCGCCGCCGATTCAAACCGCCACCACTGGTTTGCCAAACGTTTTCTGGCCCCGGAAGGGCATCCTGTCGCTCGCTACGGAGTTAAAGTGAATGACCGGCTCAATCCGGTCAATGACGACAACGCGCCCATCGCCGAAAACCTGTACATCGCCGGCGCTCTGCTTGCGGAGTCGGATTGGACTCGCGGTCGCACCGGCGGCGGGGTGGCTCTGGCTACGGCAGCGGCTATTGCCGGGCAAATCGGTGAGGTCTAACACCCGGATGTTTAATAATAAATATTCTCGCTATTAATTGTTAGGTTGCTATAGGAGTTGTCCAGATGGCAAGAAAAAAGCCGATAACTATTCCAAGGGCAATGCAGGTTCAGATCGCACGCCTCTTTGGGGCAAATTCAAAAGAAGCTACAAAAGATCAGTTATCCCAGTCAGAATGCAAGAAGGTTTTGGAAAAGATACTCGATGAATTATCCCGTTATTTGGAAGACAACGTTGATACTGATGAACTCCATTTGCTGATGCTCCATTCGGGATTGTGGGCGGCAAGCGAGGCTTTGAAAGAAGAAGAATTCCTACTTGGGTATATCGAGGGAATTGTTAGATTCTCCTTAGTCTTGATGGGAGATTATCCCGATCATCGGAAACGAAAGGGGGGCAGAAAGTCTGATTCTCATTATGATTTAGAACGGATGCGATCTATCGTCTACGCTCAAGACTCAAATCAACGGCTTCAAACGATGATTGCTGCATCCATTATAGGACAAGGTATGGTACCAGGATTCAAGAAGGATACGTATGCTGCGTTACAAGAATTCCGCCAAGAGAATGGGAATAAAGCCTCATATAAAGAATTTATCCGTTGGTTCCGAAAGAAATATCCTGAAGATTATGCGGCCTTGTTCTAAACCGCAACCTAACAATGCAAATTCTACCGACCCGGAAAGCTGGGTTGATATTGAAGGCTCTAAGCCAACAAACTAAATTCTAATCAATCGCTTCGCGCCATCCTTTTCGGGCGGCAGATTTGCGGGCGTTGAGCAACACCATAGGAATTGCTCTTGAGGTTTTAATGATGACAAAAAACGACCTTTCCTTCTGATACCGCTGGATTGCAGCCAACTCTCTGGCCGAGGTTGTGGGACTGGGCGGCGCGTTTATTATCGGGTTTGTGGCAGTCTCGCTGTGGGGCGAGCCTACCGACACGGCGTCTACTTTGCTTATGGCCGCGCTGGCAATCCTCCTCGGCGCGCTCGAAGGGGCTATCGTCGGTCTGACTCAGGGGTGGGTCTTGAAGCGTCGCTTGTCCACCATAGCCGTGGGTCGGTGGGTTCTAGCCACAGCCATAGGCGCTTTCCTGGCCTGGACGCTGGGTATGCTCCCCAGTACCATCATGAGCCTCAGCCCCGACAACTCAACCGCGCCGCCGCCGGAAATTCCCGACTACGTGAATTATCTTATGGCGATTGGCCTGGGGGCCGTCGCCGGTCCTATTCTGGCCTTTGCCCAATGGCTGGCCTTGCGTCGTCTGGCAGCCAGAGCCTGGCTGTGGATTCCGGTTAATGCCGCCGCCTGGATGGTCGGCATGCCGATTATCTTTGTGGGGCCGGGCATCATCCAAGAAGATACTCCAGTATTAACTATCGGCCTCATCATTTTGGTCATTGTGGCTCTGGACGGAGCGGCAGTCGGCGCTATACATGGTTACGCCCTGATTAGGTTTTTGCTGCCAGCGCCACTAATGAAGCAACAGGTAAACCAATGAATCAAGTTCAATACTCAGCCGACTTGTGCGTCAAGTGCAATATCTGCACCTCTTTTTGCCCGGTAGCCAACGTCACCAATCTCTTCCCCGGCCCCAAGTTTGTCGGCCCGCAGGCCCAGCGATTTCGCAATCCCCTTGAAATCTCGGTGGATGACAGCCTTGATTATTGCAGCGGCTGCGGCGTTTGCACTATGGTTTGCCCGCACGGCGTCAAAGTGATGGAGATGAACGCCAAAGGCCGTTACAGGCTGTATCGTGAAAAGAAAGCCATTCCTCTGCGCAACCGGCTGCTGGGCCGCTCGGAGTTGTTGGGGATGTTGGGCAGCCCCTTTGCGCCCCTGGCTAATCTTTTTCTCAACAACCCTCTGGTTCGACTCCTGCTGGAGCGTTTTTTAAACATTCATCGCCGCGCGCCTATGCCGTCCTTCTCTTTTGAGACCTTTCGCGGCTGGCACAAGGGGGTTCACCAAAAATCCGGCAGGCGGCTAATTTCGGATAAACGGGTTGTCTTTTTCCACGGGTGCAGCGCCAACTACTACGAGCCACACGTAGGCAAAGCGGCGGTGGCCGTGCTGGAACACAACGGCTACCAGGTTATTGTGCCGCCTCAGGTTTGCTGCGGCCTGCCTATGCTCTCCAACGCCGAGTTTGACGCCGCCCGCAAAAATGCCCGCCAAAATATCAAATCGCTGGTTCAATACGCCGGGGCGGGCTACAAAATCGTCGGCGCTTCGACCAGTTGCACCCTCTCCCTCAAATCCGACTACCGGCACATTTT
>JAJRVO010000798.1 GCA_024277275.1 Chloroflexota bacterium | reverse complement strand
ATTGTTGGCATTTCAGAGCAGAATTTCCAGAATGATAGAATTTTGATTCGTTAATTCTGCCAATTCTGCTCTTACACCGGCAAAAATCAGCCCGACTGAGTAGTTATCGGCGGCACAGTTTCCAAAACGGGAATTGCTGACTTTTGGGTAACAAGATCACGCTATGAAATGGCAATACACCTCCTATATGCTGCCGTTAATTGTTGCCGCAGGGGTATCGGTGGCAATAGTTATTATCAGTTGGCGACGTCGAACCGCGCCGGGAGCCTTGCCCCTGGCTATTCTCACGCTGGCCGTGGCTGAATGGTCAATAGGGTATGTGTTAGAGTTGGGCGGCGGAGACTTGTCGACCAAAATATTTTGGGGTAAGGTAGAATACCTGGGGATTGTCACCCTGCCGGTAGCATGGTTGGCCTTTGCTCTGCAATTTAGCAATCAAGGCAAGTGGTTGACCCGCCGCAATCTGGTTTTGCTGGCTCTTGTGCCAAGCATCACCCTGTTGCTTATCTGGACTAACCAGCTACACGGCCTGGTTTGGCGTGATATCGCTCTGGATGCAAGCGGCCCGTTTTTGGCCCTGGATGTGAGTTACGGCTTCTGGTTTTGGGTTAATACGGCCTATGCTTACGTGCTGCTGCTAACCGGAACGGTTCTGGTCATTAGAATGTTGGTTCGCTCGTCTAATCTGTACCGGCGGCAGGCCGGCATGTTGCTGATTGGGTTAATGGCCCCCTGGGTAAGCAACGGCATCTATCTGTTTGACCTGACGCCCATTCCCAACCTGGACCTGACCCCCTTTGCCTTCACCTTATCCGGTCTGGCGCTGGCCTCAAGCCTTTTTCTTTTCCGGCTGCTGGATATTGTGCCGGTAGCGCGTTGGGCCGTGGTAGACAGTATGAGCGACGGCGTTATTGTTTTGGATACCCAAAACCGAATTGTCGATTTAAACCCGGCCGCTCGACGCATCATCGGCAAAACTATCACAAAGATAATTGGGCAAACGGCGGCTGCGGTTCTGGCCCAGTGGCCCGACCTGGTTGAACGCTACCACGATACAATGCAAACCCAAACAGAAATTATTATCGAACGAAGTGAAACGCAACAAAATTTTGATATGCAAATTTCACCCCTGTACGACCGCCACCAACGTCTGACGGGTCGCCTGATTGTTTTACGAGACATCACCGAGCGTAAACGAACCGAGAAAGAGTTGCGTCGTCAGGCATTAACCTTTGAAAATATTTCCGACAGCGTCATCTTGACCAACATGGATGGCTTAATTATCGACGCCAACTCGGCCACCGGAAAAATATTTGGCTACACTAAGGCAGAGGCGCTTGGTAAATCACCGGCAATGTGGCATCTGCCCGGAAAATATATGAGCTTAAAGCAAGAGATTATCGACCGGATAGCCCAAGAGGGTCGCTGGATGGGTGAACTCAATTTTATTCGCAAGGACGACAGCAAAGGTATTTGCGAAGCCATTATTGTGCCGCTCCGTGATGAAAACGGCCGGCAAATTGCTACCATCGGGGTCAGCCGCGATATCACCGAGCGGAAGCAAGCGGAAGAGGCGTTGCTTCAGGCAAAGGAGGCAGCCAAGGCGGCCAATCGGGCCAAGAGTGTCTTTTTAGCCAATATGGGCCACGAATTACGCACGCCCCTGACGGTTATGATTGGCTATAGTGAAATGCTGCAAGATGAGGCTGTAGATTCTGGTTATGCCAACTTTGTTTCTCCACTTGAGAAGGTTCAAGCCTCAGGCAATCATCTATTGGCTCTTATCAACAACATTCTGGATATATCAAAAATTGAAGCCGGAAAAATGGATCTTGCCCCAAGAAATTTTGATCTATCGATCCTGATTGATGATGTTGCCATCTTCATTCAACCCCTAATTGATAAAAACGGCAATTCTCTGCAAATAGAGCGACCCACTAACTTGGGGTTTATGCATACCGACCAATTAAAAGTGCGCCAGGCGCTCTTGAACCTGCTCAACAACGCGGCCAAATTTACCGAGCAAGGTCAAATTACGCTTGCCATTACTCGTGAAACGGCTAACGGCGTCGATTGGGTTAATTTTGAGATAACCGACACCGGCATTGGGATGGCTCCCAAACAAGTTGCCCATCTTTTTCAACCCTTTACTCAAGCCGACGACACAACTACCCGCAAGTACGGCGGCACCGGGTTGGGACTGGCTATCAGCCGGCGTTTTTGTCAGATGATGGGGGGCGATATTACGGTACGGAGTGAAATAGACCAGGGTTCAACCTTTAACGTCCGTCTACCGGCCGATACGGCTATACTTTGCGCTGAGCCTGCCCAGGTCAATAATAGAAAAACTCAAGACTAAATTTCAGGTAAACCTACCCTGGACAAGCCAGAACCAAACAGGCGGGAAGTAAGAAGTAGGGAGTAGGAAGTAGGGGGGAAATCCTTACTCCTTACTTCCTACTCCCTACTCCCTACTCCCCGATTTTACAAAATTTTCTTGCCCAAAAAGCAAGGACTCAACTGCTAAAATACTATGGACTCTAAACAACTAAATCAGGTCGATAATTTAACAGCCGGCAAAGCTATCCTGGTCATAGAAGATAACGAAAATCTGAACGATATGTACAGCCAAACTATGGCCAAAGCAGGCTATAACGTTTATCAGGCCACAACCATTCAGCAGGCGCGTGATTTTCTAAACACACAGCGCTTTGATCTTTTACTGTGTGATATTAGGATGGGCGACGGCTACGGCGCCAAATTGTTACAAGAACGCCTGACCAAGCTAAACGAAGATGAGACTGAAGTTATCATGGTCTCGGCTGAGCCGCAATATCAAAGCTTGTGCGAAGAAATGGGCATTGAGTTTTTTATGGTCAAACCCGTCAGGCTTAAAACTCTGGCTAGTCTGGTTAATCGTTTGTTATCGCCTGGTAACCAGGGTCAGTGATTCACTCTGGCTTTGTTCCTCTTGCCGCCAAAGCAACACGGCTGTTATACCCAGGCCCATAACCAGCCAGTAAAGCGTAGCAATGTGAATAAAAGTTAAATTGAAGTAGAAATGGTCAAACACGCCGCCGACCATTGCCCCTAAAATAGCAGCGCCGTAAGCCAATAACTGTGTCTCCAGCCGATGGCCTTTGGGAACACGACGCAGAGCGACAAAAATAATGACCAGGTAGGCCAGACCAATGATCAGATATAGCCCCGCTCCAACCAACCCTATCTGTTGGGCCAGAAGCAAGTAAACGCTGGAAACCCCTACGTAAACGTCGATATCAGGCGTGCCAAAAAAGCCCACCCCGGTCAGCGGGTAGCGACTAATCAGATTGAAAGCGTCTT
>JAJRVO010000797.1 GCA_024277275.1 Chloroflexota bacterium | reverse complement strand
TTAATAAGGGGGGGAGGAAAAAAGAAGATGGCAAACAAAAGAGACGTTTGGATTTTTATCGAACAGGAAGAAGGTCAGATTGCTGAAGTTAGCCTGGAATTGCTCTCCAAGGGGCATGAACTGGCGCAGACGCTGGGCAGCGAGGTTGTGGCTCTGTTATGCGGCCACCAGGTAAAAGAACTGGCCGGCACGGTTATTCAGCACGGCGCAGATAGGGTGCTGCTGGCCGACCATCCTGAATTGGAAATGTATCGCACCCTGCCCTATGCCCGGATAGCCATTGGCCTGATACAAGCGCGACAACCCTACATTGTTCTCATTGGGGCCAGCCACATTGGGCGCGATTTAGCTCCGCGTGTGGCCAGCGCCACCCAGGCCGGGCTAACCGCCGACTGCACCGATTTACAGATTGGCGACTATACCTCTAAAAAAGATAAGCAAACTCACAAAGACTTGCTGCTTCAAATTCGACCGGCCTTTGGCGGCAATCTTATCGCTACCATCGTCAACCCCTACATGCATCCCCAGATGGCTACTGTGCGCGAGGGGGTCATGCGTCGCTCTGAGCCGGACACGGCTCGTCAGGGAGAAGTCGAGCCGATTGAGCCGGTGTTTGAGGCCGCTGATTTGGCGTTGAAAGTTTTAAGCCGCGAAACCCGCGAGTCGACCATAGATTTGAAAGGGGCCACTACCATTGTTTCCGGTGGCGGGGGCGTGACTGGCGAAGATGATTTCCATCTCATCAGGGAGTTAGCCAACGTTTTGGGCGGTGAAGTGGGCGCGTCGCGGGCGGCAGTTGACGCCGGACATATCTCTCGCGAGCATCAGGTGGGCCAAACCGGCACCACTGTGCGCCCCCGGCTGTACATTGCGGCGGGCATTTCCGGCGCGGTGCAGCATCGGGCCGGGATGGACGAGTCGAACAAGATTATTGCTATTAATACCGACCCCAATGCCCCTATTTTTGAGATAGCCCACTACAAAATTGTTGGCGACCTGAAAGAAGTAGTGCCGATGATAATTGACGCCTTGCGTGAGAAAGCGAAATAAGACTATGGCTGAAAACTTTTTTCTTGATAATCTGGACCTTCAATTTCAGTTAGACAAATTAGACCTTCAGGAAGTTGTCGAACTTAAAGAAAAGGAATATAGCTATCACAAGCAGTATCCCAGCGCGCCGCGCCACTATCAGGATGCTATGGATAACTACCGGCTTTTACTGGAGGTGCTGGGCGAGGTCTGCGCCACGGTGATCGCTCCCCGCGCAGCCGAGGCCGATGAAGAGGGTGCCCATTTTCACGATGGCGAAGTGACTTATGCTGCCGCTACCCAGGATGCGCTAAATGCCTTGAAGCAGACCGAGTTGATGGGATCGATGTTGCCCTGGGAGTACGGCGGGCTAAATCTGCCGGAGACCATCTACCAGATGATGGTCGAGCTTGTTTCTCGCGCTGAGGGGGGGATAATGACCCTTTTTGGCCTGCAAGAGATTGCTCAGTCCATCAGCGAATACGGCAGCGAGGAGATGAAGCAGCGTATTTTACCCCGTTTTGCCCGGGGCGAAGTGGCCGGGGCAATGGTGCTAACCGAACCGGACGCCGGTTCCGATTTAGGGGCGGTGCAGACGCGGGCCACTTACGACGAAGAAGCCGGCGTTTGGCGCATTAACGGAGTCAAGCGCTTTATTACCAACGGCCACGCGCAGATTATGGTGGTTTTGGCCCGCAGCGAGGAGGGTACCACGGACGCGCGCGGGTTGTCTACCTTTTTGGTAGAGAAAGATGAAACTGTCCGCATTCGCCGTATTGAACACAAACTTGGCATCCGTACTTCTCCTACCTGTGAGATTCAATACAACAACACGCCGGCGGAGTTGATTGGCAAGCGGCGTTTTGGGTTGGTTCGGTACGCAATGGGGCTGATGAACGGGGCCAGGCTGGCCGTTTCTGCCCAGGCAATAGGCATTGCCGAGGCCGCGTACCGTGAAGCCCACCGTTATGCGCACGAGCGGACCCAGTTTAAGCAGCCCATCCGCAACATCCCGGCGGTATCGCGGATGCTTTTGTCGATGCGGGGCGAGATTGAAGCGACACGCGCCCTGGTTTATGAAACCGGACGCTGGGTAGACCTGCAAAAGGCTTACGAACACTACCTGGCCCACGCCGAAAAGCCGGACAAGGCCGCTCGCCGGCGTCTCAAACAGGTTGCTCGTGTGGCCGATACCTTGACCCCGCTGGCCAAGTACTACTCCACCGAGATGGGCAACCGGGTTTGTTACCAGGCTATGCAAGTCCATGGCGGCGTAGGTTACATGCGAGAGTTCAACGTAGAGCGCCACTACCGCGATGTCCGGGTAACGAACATCTACGAAGGAACCAGCCAGCTACAAGTTGTGGCCGCCACCGGCAAGCTGTTGGGACACGCCCTGGATGAGTTGATGGACGAATGGGCCGCCCTTGATTACGGGCCGGAACTAATCCCGCTTAAGGCACATGTTGAGGAAGCAACCGAGTTGTTGAAGCGGGCTACCGACCACCTGAAAGAGTGTGAGCATGATGTTATTGACTATTACGCCCCCGATTTAACTGATATGGCCGTTTACGTGCTCAACTCCTGGCTGATGTTGCGGGATGCCCGACAAGCTTCGGACGGACGAAAGACAGCTATGGCTCAAGTTTACATCACCGAGCATCTCCCCCAAATCCGCAGCGCAGGTGCGGCCATTCACGCCGCCGACTCGACCCCGCTTGAGGTTAGAGAGTCGATTCTGTCCAGTCCGTTTTAGTTGCCAACCAGACTCGGCAGGTTTCAAAAACAACCGGGGTTTTATTATCAATGTTCTTCCAAGCCGTCGCCCGAATTACGGAGTGACGGCTTTTGCTTTTGGTATCGTCATTACCTCACTAAAAATAACGATATCTGGAATCAGTTACGCTATACATTTTTAGATTCGGGAAAATCCCAATCATTTGTTATAATAACAGGCTTGGCCGTAAAAATACAGTGGTCAGTAATCAACGGCCAGCAATCTGATTACTGACCACTGATTACTACTCACTAATAATGAACCTATCGCCTTTACTTAAACTATTCAACCAAATACCCACCTACAATGCTCTGGCCGACGCCCTGCATTGGGGTGAATTGACGGAAGAAATGCGCCGCCCGTTGGGCGTGCTCACCGCTGCGCGACCGGCTCTACTGGCAGCTTTGCAGACCGATTTACAGCGCCCCATTCTTTTTATCACCGCCCGCGCCGACCGCGCCCGAATTTTGACCGAGCAGATTCAGATTTGGGCGCAAGACCCGGCCACCGTCTACCGTTTGCCCGACCCCGACGCCCTGCCGCATGAAAAAATCTTCTGGGGCAGCGAAACCATCCAGGGCCGCCTGGCCGCTCTATCCGCCCTGGTCGTCTATAATCAACACAAAAAAAATCGCCAAGAAGAAACTAATTCGTCCGACCCCCAATCCGAAATCCAAAATCTAAAATCCAAAATCGTCCCTCCCCTGCTTATCACCTCCGCCCGATCCCTGATGCACCATACCTTGCCGTTTAAAGAATTTACCATTATGGAATTCAAAGAGGGGCAACGCATCCGGCTTAATGAGGTTGTGGCGCAATGGATTGAACTGGGATATCAGCCGGAAGACGTGGTTGAGGTGCCCGGTAGTTTTAGCCGGCGCGGCGGCATTTTAGACGTCTTCCCTCCCAACTCGCCCGGCCCTATCCGCATAGAACTGTTTGGCGATGAAATTGACTCATTGCGCAGTTTTGATCCCGTTACCCAGCGTTCTCAAGAACGTCTCAAATCCTTTGTGGTTGGTCCGGCCACCGAAAGTTTGCCTCGTTGCGCTCCCGGCGCTGCCGACCAGTTGAGCCAATGGAATTTGACCAATTTGCAGCCTGGCGCCAAAATTGTATTTGAAGAGGATATAGTTCGCCTGTCTGGCAAAACCGCTTTTCGGGGCATTGAGTATTACCTGCCGTTCTTTTACAATGGAAAAAACAACCAGTCCGGCGAGCAATCTCAAACCTCCATCCTCGATTATTTGCCCAATGACGCCCTGATCTTCATTGAGGACCCGCAGGAATTGGCCGCAGTGGTTGATGAGTTGGAAATTCAGGCTCGCACCCTTAAGAATGATTTGATCAACATTGGCGATCTTCCCTCCGAGTGGCCCGACCCTTATTTCGGCTGGTCGTCGTTAGCCTCAGCCCTCATCGCCAGGAATCCGCTTATCCTCGGTTTTACCCCCTTTGGCAGTTATCAATTATCAATTAGCAATGAACAATTAACAATTGGCAATGAGCAATTAACAATTGGCAATGAGCAATTAACAATTAGCAATGAACAATTAACAATTGGCAATGAGCAATTAGCAATTAGCAGCGACCAATCATCAAAGTCAACTAACAACCCTCAATCCAAAATCCAAAATCCAAAATCCAAAATCGATCACCCGCCTTACTTTTTTCAATCCACTTTTGTTGCCGCGCCCGCTTTTGGGGGACAGGTTAAAAATGTACTGCCTGAAATTATTGATCGAAAAAAGAAAAATGAACGGGTGACGCTGGTCAGCCGCCAATCGGCCCGGTTGAGTAGCCTGCTAAACGAGTATGCTGCGGATATCACTGTAACGCCTTTGGAAACCCTTGACCCCAACGGGCCGCCGCCGCCCTCCGGCAGCATCACCTTGCTGCACGGAATGTTAATTGAAGGCTGGTCGCTGCGAGGGCCGGGGCAGGGCAACAACGCGCTTGTCACGGTTATGTCCGACTCCGAACTGTTCGGCTGGAAAAAACCCACCACCACCCGTCGCCCCAAACCGCGCAAGGGAGTCACTCCGGAAACCTTCTTTGCCGACGTAAATCCCGGCGATTGGGTGGTGCATATTGAGCACGGTATTGGTCGCTACATTGGGCTGGTCAAGCTGGACTTTGACGGCGTTGAACGAGAATATCTGACCGTACAGTACGCCAATAGCGACAAACTCTATGTTCCAATTCACCAGGCCGACCGGCTGGCCCGTTACATTGGCGCTGATGAAGCCGCCCCCACCCTCAACCGTCTGGGCGGAGCCGATTGGAACACGGTTAAGCGTCGGGCCAAAAGAGCCGTTGAAGACATTGCCAAAGAGTTGCTAGAGATTTACGCCAAGCTAGAGGTGGCTCCGGGACGCGCCTTTAGCCCCGATACCGAGTGGCAAATAGAGATTGAAGACGCCTTTCCCTTTGTAGAAACCGATGACCAGTTACGCGCCATTGCCGAAGTTAAAGCCGATATGGAAAAATCTCAGCCAATGGACCGGCTGGTTTGCGGCGACGTGGGCTACGGCAAAACCGAGGTGGCCTTGCGAGCCGCTTTTAAAGCGGTCATGGACGGGGTGCAGGTCGCCATTTTGGCGCCTACCACAGTTTTGGCCCAACAACACCTGCGAACTTTTCAGGAGCGACTGGCCGCCTACCCCATTCAAATAGAAGTGTTGTCTCGTTTTCGCACCAAAAGCCAGCAAGACCAGACTCTGCAAAACCTGACCGCCGGCGTGACCGATATTGTCATTGGCACGCACCGGCTGCTACAGAAAGATGTTGCTTTCCACAACCTGGGCTTGATGGTTATTGACGAGGAGCAGCGTTTTGGCGTTAAGCAAAAAGAGAAGCTAAAAGCTATGCGAACCGAGGTTGATGTGCTTACCTTAACCGCCACCCCTATCCCCCGCACCCTGCATATGTCGCTTAGCGGGGTGCGCAATTTGAGTACAATCGACACCCCGCCGGAAGAGCGTTTGCCGATTCAGACCATGGTTACGGAGTACGATGAAACGCTTATCCGCACCGCCATTTTGCGCGAGCTTGACCGGGGCGGGCAGGTTTTTTATGTTTACAACCGGGTGATGGGCATTGAGCAAAAAGCCAACCGAATCCGTAATATTTTGCCGGAAACCGAGGTGGCGGTTGGTCACGGCCAAATGAGCGAACGCCAACTAGAGCGGGTTATGGTCGATTTTATAGCCGGCGAAACCGATGTGCTGGTCAGTACCACCATTATTGAAAATGGGCTGGACCTGCCCAACGTCAACACCATTATCATTGACCGGGCCGACAGGATGGGACTGGCTCAATTGTACCAACTGCGCGGGCGCGTGGGGCGCGGTGCGGTTCAAGCCTACGCTTACTTGCTTACCCCCAAACACTACGAGCCAACCCCGGACGCCCGCAAACGGCTAGAGGCCATTGCCGAAGCCAGCGAGTTAGGGGCCGGATTCCGCATTGCCATGCGCGATTTAGAGATTCGCGGCGCCGGCGATTTGTTAGGCTCCAGGCAGCACGGCCACATCGCCGCGGTTGGCTTTGATCTGTACACGCGCTTGCTGGCCCAGGCCATCCGAGAGTTAAAGGGCGAGGCGCCTCAAGTGGTCGCCGGCGATGAAGCCGCCGCTTATCTGAACCCTCTTTCTGAAGGCATACAACTCAATTTACCCATCCCGGCTTACGTGCCGGAAGATTACCTGCCCGAAGAAAAGTTGCGTTTTCGGCTCTATCGCCGTATGGCCGGTATCACTACGCTTAAGGGGATTGGCGAGATAGCCAAAGAACTGGAAGATAGGTTTGGCGACCTGCCGGAGCCGGTTGCAAACCTGCTTTACCAGCTTAAGCTAAAACTATTAGCCCTGGAAGGCGGGGTTGAAGCTGTGGTAACTGAAATAGGGCAAATTCTTGTTCGGGCCAACAGCCTGGAACATATTGACCGGGCCGGCCTTGAACGCCGTCTTAGCCCCGCCGCTAAAGTTACCCGGCGACAAGTCACTCTACCCCTCCATCCCAACCCAGAGGTCTGGCAAGCTGAGTTAGAAAAAACCCTGCGCCTCATTGGCCGCATGTTACACGACCCGGCGGGTTGATTATTATCAATTACGAGATGATTCGGTAATTATTTGGAGCGTCTTAATCAACCGGACGGACGACGATAGACAAACGATAAGAACCTTTTGCTAGTGTTTCACTCGTCAGCCGTCGTTCGTCAGCCGTCCTTTTCTACAGCTTTGTTGAATTACCGAATCCTTTCATTACATCAATAAGACACGGATACCTGAATTAGACAGATTTTGATTAACGGCATTGTGAGATTTTAAAAAATCAACATCAGTTCGAGAACTTTCGGTAGGGGGGCTATGATTACGATTAATTATGTATATTTGTCAGCGCCGCAAAAAACCTTCACAAGCAAGACCGATTTAGTAGTTATTGGCCGCACTTCAATTGACCAGCCGATTGACCTGGACTTAACCCCGGATAGTACGGTTTCACGTCAGCATGCGCTGCTAACCTATGAAAACAACGCCTACTGGCTTGAAGACGTGGGCAGCCGTAGCGGCACATGGGTAAACGGTCAAAGGATTGCGGTAAAAACCCGTATTGTTCTGGGCGATCAGGTAAAGATTGGACAAACAAATCTGTTTGTTCAGATAGACCCGGCGCTATCAGACAACAGCGATATAGTAAAGACCAAACCCAAACTTTCTGTCGACCAGGAGGATGACCCGTTTGAAAGCGGGGTGCTGACCGCCACGGTTGACGCCGCTCAATCGCCCTCCAACCTTCTCCTGACCAAAAAAACCGATCAATCTTCGTTTACCGCTATGAAGCGTCGCCTGAGCGCATTTTATGATTTGGGAACAGCCTTGAGTACGGTAGAAACGGTAGAACCGCTGCTTAAAACCGTTGTCGAACACCTGCGCAAAACAATTGTGGGCGCGCAGCGAGGCGCTCTTCTTTTACGAGACGGACGCAAACTATTTCTTAAGGCATATCTGCCGGAAGGGGCAAAGCCCTCGGTTAGCCTTTACCTGGCCCGGCTGGCTATAGAAAAGCGAGAAGCCTTTACCTGGCGCTTCGATGAACCGGGTGATATGAAGCAACTGACCGATAGCATTGTTTCGCACGGAACCAAATGCGCTATGTATGCGCCCTTAATCTGGCAAGAAGAAGTGCTGGGCATTGTTTACGTTGACAATTATATCACCGGAGACGCGTTTACCGACGACGATTTGCACCTGCTGATAGCTATGGCCAGCCAGGCCGCAATATTTGTCAAAAATCATGCTTTGCAAGAAGACTTACGCCATCAAGAGATTGTTCGCTCTAATCTGCTGCGACAATTCTCGCCCCAGGTAGCGGGACATCTTGAAGACCTGTTAAAAAAGCGGGGCCATCTGGGGTTGGGAGGCGAACGAGCAGAACCGGTGACCGTTCTAAACTCTGACGTGCGCGGTTTTACGGCGCTCAGCGCGGGTATGGATCCGGGCGACGTGATGGAGATGCTCAACGAATTATTTAGCGCCTGTATCCCGATTATATTCAAATACAACGGAACCGTAGACAAATATATCGGCGATGGCCTGCTGGCCGTGTTTGGCAGCCCCAACCCTGACCCCGAGGGCGCTCAATGGGAAAACGCGGTTCGGGCGGCGCTTGAAATGCAGCGCGCTGTCCGCCAATTGGGCAAGCATTGGCAAAGCCTTGACCGCCCTATTTTCCAGGTTGGGATCGGTATTCATACCGGCCCGGTTCTGCAAGGATTTATTGGCTCCGAGGAGAGGATGCAATATACCGTTATTGGCGATACGGTCAACCTTACCTCGCGTTACTGCGACGGAGCCGGTCAGAGTGAAGTGGTTATCAGCGCCGCAGTCTACAAGCATGTATCCGGCCTGGTAGACGTTTTGCCAAAAACCATCAAAACCAAACACCCAGACACCGAGTCTGATATGGAAGTCTATGTTGTCAAAGGCTTCAGCACGCAAAGGTTGAGCTTGCCTCAATAAATCGCTCAAGCTCCCCGCAACAGAGTTTCTCAAACCGGCCTTAACCATTGCCAGGCAAAACGCCGATAGGGCCGGAGAGGGTAAAGTCATCGCCAATGCTGCCGCCGCCTACCACCAGCTTGGCGACGTGTCGAGAGCCTTAAACCTCTTTGAAAAGTATCTGGTCATTGCCCGGGAAATCGGCGACCGGGCCGGGGAAGGGACGGCTTTGGGCGGAATGGGGGCAGCCTACGCTGCTCTGGGCCAAAGCCAACCGTCCATTGAACATCTTGAGCAAGCCCTGTCCATTGCCCAAGATGTAGGCAACGTGATGGGGGCAGCTATGACCAGCTTCAACCTGGCCGTAATGCTCGTCGAACAAGATCAACCGGCAGAGGCCCTCCCTCACGCCGAGTACGCCACCCAGGTCTTCACCGAACTTGGTCGCGCTCCAATGCTGGAAAGGGTAAAGGCGTTACTGGCTAAGATTCAAACAGAACAGAGCGATTGAACTTGCATTAAGCCTCTCTGTTGACTCCCCCACTAAAATCAATAAGATAACATCAATTAATTTATTGGCAGGAGATTTGTTGTGATTGCCATTGGCGTGGATATTATTGAAACAGAGCGTGTGGCTCAAAGCATTGACCGCTTTGGCGACCGCTTTTTGAAGCGCGTTTACACGGAGCAAGAGTTAGTTTATTGCAATGGCCGGGTTAGCTCGTTGGCGGCGCGTTGGGCGGCTAAAGAAGCCGTGGGCAAGGCTCTGGGGACCGGCATTGGGGATGTCAGTTGGCAGGAGATTGAGATAGTTAGCGACGACAACCGGATTCCATCCATCTGCCTGTACGGCGCGGCTGCCCACCTTGCCGCCCGGATGGGGATTTCTCGATTTGCCGTTAGTATCTCTCACACCAAAGAGCATGCCGTCGCTTTTGTAGTGGGGGAGTAGTGTCTACGAGATGTCAAAAAAACAGAGCAAGCTGCAAGAAAAGATAAACAAGTCCCTGACAATTGTGGCGCTTTTTCTTTTGGTGACGCTGCCCCCCATTCTGTGCGGTTTGTTCTACCTCTCGCAGGCGCCGGACATCACCTGGGAAAGCGCCGATGGCCTGACCTACACCCGCATCTGGATGTACCGCGAGCGTCGCCCGGTGGGGATAGGCTACCAAAGCCGGCGGGTAATTAAGGAGTACAGCTATTCAGAGGCGTGCGTTGAAACCCGGCTGCGTTTTCTCTTGTGGGGCAAGTCCCTCAAAGCTGAACCGTCCACGTCCAGCCGGCAGATGATTCTGGTTGATAATCGCTGGCAGTCTACCGGCGAGGTATGCCGGTGAATGAGGGTAGGCAAGACAGAGAAGAGCCTGTTTACCTCAAGATCATCAATTGAGGTTCACTGGTCCCTACGATTCCTGGACCAACTTGTCCAAAAAATCGGCGAAGGCCAGGAGTTCAGTCTGTACTTGCTTAAAAGCCGGGCGTAGGTGTTGGACCAGGTGTTTAATCCGTTCCGGGTCAAATTCAAAGGTGTAGATGTTCCTCACGACATGTCGAAAACGCAGATATTCATCAACGGTTTTGATTGTGCCTGTTGAGAGAACTTGAGGCCGGATTTGCGGCAAGGCCACATTCATCTGGCGCAATAACTCTCGATGCCATTCGTGATCTGCCGGCACGTTTCGGTCCACGTTGGAGGCAATGTGGTGAAATATCCGTTCCAGACCGGCATAGAAATCGTGCAGGTTCAAAGCCGCCGAGTCGAGGTAAAGGTCCTGATCTTCAGGGCGCTGATGAGCGGCAGTCAGCCCCCGTTCTGCCCGGGTTACAACTCGCTCTATATCGGTTAATTCCTGACGAATGCGACCTGCCGTGACTGCGTAACGTTCTTTCATAAATCCACACCTTCTTTTTCAATCGTCGCTAACAGTGATGAGGAGCAAGTATTCACATCAACCAGATTGACTTCGATCTCCGAGTCGATATCCATCATCGCGCCAATAGCCCGGAACGTATCTTCGGCGCGAATCCCCCAGGCGGCGATGTCAACATCAGACCACGGCGTAAAACACCCTTTATGCACCAACGATCCAAACACTATCACTCGCGTGACCTTAAATTGGTCACGTAACAATGTGGCGGCCTGCCGGGTCAATTCCCAAGCTCGTTTCTCCCTTTGGGCCAGCTCCTCTTTCTCCTGCTCCCACCGGCGTCGGGCAGCATCTCGATATGTGACTATCTCTTCTGGAGTCAACTCAAGCGCAGTGACCATCATTACCCTTCCATAAATCTAAAACGCTTACAATCAATATTGATTGTAGCCTAACCCCCTGGTATAGGCAACAAGCCTTTCAAAGTCCACCGGCCTTAAACAACTATTGCAGAACGAGCAGCTACCTTACCCTCATTGATTAACAACCACCTCAAAATTTTCACCCTTAGCGACCGTTAAATCAACCGTTACCTCTTGCCCGCCAAAGCCGTGGACGTTACATTTGGCCCGGACGATAACCTGGGTGATTTCCGGGGGAATGTCGATACTGCTCTGGCTGCGGGTAAAGGGCTGCTCGGTATCGTGGGGGTGGGCCAGGATGCGCTCGGCCAGCAGGTTGCCGTCCGGGTCGACAACTTGCCAGGCGTCGGCGTAGTGATCCCAGCCTTCATCGTTGTGACGAACCGTTGTGTCAAATCTCCATAGGCCATTGTCGCCTTGAGCGGCTCTTACAAAAATAACCTGGGCAAAGTTGAGGTCGGGATTGCCGGAGGGCGGAACAATTTCTGCTTGAGTGGGGGCTATGGTTGGAGCAGGGGTTGGGACCTCTGCCTCCATGGTTGGGATAAGTTCCTGAGTTGGAGCGACGGTTGGAGCAGGGGTTGGCGTTTCCGTTTCCATGGTTGGGGCGGGTTCCTGAGTTGGGACAATTGTTGAGGTGGGATGAGGCGTTGGCGTGTTATCCGGCGTAACAGCAGCCTGCGGAGTTGATACCCCACAAGCCGCTAAAATCACAATTGCCAATGTAAGAGCGAGTACATTTAATCGTAACATTTTAACCCGCATCCAAATCCGTCGCCGCGCCGAGACTGCTGCTGGAGACCAATTTGGCATATTTAGCCAGTACGCCCCTGGTGTACTGTGGTTGGGGCGACTGCCAGGCGGCGCGACGCTTTTCTAACTCGTCTGCCGGGATATTGAGTTGCAGCAAACGGGTTCCGGCGTCAATTGTAATCGAGTCCCCCTCCTCTATCAGGCCGATGGCGCCGCCCACGGCGGCTTCGGGGGCAACGTGTCCCACCACTAACCCGTAGCTGCCGCCGGAGAAGCGTCCGTCCGTAATCAAACCCACCGAGTCGCCTAACCCCGCGCCAATAATGGCCGAGGTGGGGGCCAGCATCTCGCGCATGCCCGGCCCGCCTTTTGGCCCTTCGTAACGAATAACCACCACGTCGCCGGCCTTAATATCGCCCCCTAAAATAGCGGCCAAACACGCCTCTTCCGACTCGAACACCCGGGCCGGGCCGGTGATTTGGGGGTCTTTAACGCCCGTAATTTTGGCGACCGCTCCCTCTTCGGCCAGGTTGCCTTTTAAAATAGCCAGGTGTCCTTCGGAGTATATGGGATTGGCCCAAGGGCGAATAACATCCTGGTCGGGACTTGGGTCTTCGGGAACGTCTTCCAGAACTTCGGCTACGGTTTGGCCGGTTATGGTCATCGCGTCACCGTGCAGAACGCCGTTGGCTAACAGAATTTTCATCACCTGGGGGATGCCGCCGGCCTGGTGCAGGTCGGTGGCAACGTAACGTCCCGATGGCTTCATGTCGCACAGAACCGGAACCCTGGCCCGGATGGTTTCAAAGTCGTCAATGGTTAACGGCACTTTGGCGGCGTGGGCAATAGCCAGCAGGTGCAGCACGGCGTTGGTGGAGCCGCCAATAGCCATAACCACGGCAATGGCATTTTCAAAGGCTTTGCGGGTTAAAATTTGGCCGGGCAACCGCTGCCGGCGCACGGCGTAGACCAGAACTGCGGCGGATTGAGCCGCGCTTTCGGCCTTTTCCTCATCTTCGGCGGACATCGTAGAGGAGTACGTCAGGCTCATCCCCATCGCCTCAATAGCCGATGACATGGTATTAGCCGTGAACATACCCCCGCAGGAACCTGCGCCCGGACAGGCCCGGCGCTCTACTTCAACCAGTTCCGTGTCGTCAATTTTACCGGCGCTGTATTGGCCCACGGCCTCAAAGGCGCTAACCACGGTCAGGTCGCGGTCATTGTAGTGGCCCGGCTTGATGGTTCCCCCATAAACAAAAATGGACGGGATGTTCATACGAGCAATGGCAATCATCGCGCCGGGCATATTTTTGTCGCAGCCGCCGACAGCGATTACCCCGTCCATACTTTGTCCGTTGCAGGCCGTTTCAATAGAGTCGGCAATCACTTCTCGTGAGACCAGGGAGTATTTCATACCTTCCGTACCCATCGAGATACCGTCGCTGACGGTGATGGTGCCAAACATTTGGGGCATGGCTCCGTTTTCTTTGAGGGTTGCTTCGGCTCGGATTGATAAATCATTCAATCCCAAATTGCAGGGTGTAATGGTGCTGTAACCATTAGCCACTCCGATAATCGGCTTTGTGAAATCATCGTCGCCAAATCCAACGGCCCGCAACATAGCCCGGTTAGGGGTGCGCTGCACGCCCTCGGTGGTTGCTTTACTACGAGGGTTATTTGTCATTTTTGTCCTCCAAGATGATTTTATTAGGTAAGCAACTACGCAGTCCCATGTCATTTCGAGGCCAGAGGCCGAGAAATCCCTACAGAATAACAATTGCCAGGACGGTTGCTGGAAAAGATTCAGGCGAGATTTCCAGTTTGCCGGCCACCTGATATGCTAAAGTAACGACATAGGGATTTCTCCCTCCGGTCGAAATGACATGCCATCACTTACAATGTTATCACTACCGAATTTTCAAATTTGCAACACTGCTCCTTTGTCGGCGCTGGTGGCCATTTTGGCGTAGCGGGCCAACCAGCCGGTAAGTTTCGCCTTTTCTTTGGGTTGCCATTTGGAGCGTCTGCGGGCTAATTCTTTGTCTGGGAGAGCTACGTTGAGCGTGCCTTGTTCGATATCTATTTCCACAATGTCGCCGGTTTTAAGCAGGCCAATAGGTCCACCCTCGGCGGCTTCCGGCGAGACGTGCCCGATGCACGCGCCCCGCGTGCCGCCGGAGAAGCGGCCATCGGTAATAAGGGCGACGCTGCTCTCTAACCCCATGCCGGTGATGTTGCTGGTTGGGGCCAGCATCTCTTGCATACCCGGCCCCCCCTTTGGCCCCTCGTAGCGAATCACGACTACCTCACCCGGCTTGACCTCACCGTTGAGGATGCCCAGGTTGGCCTCGTCGTGCGACTCGTAGACGCGGGCGGGGCCGCTGTGCGTTATCATTTCCGGCAAGACGCCCGCCGTTTTGACCACCGCCCCGTTTGGGGCCAGGTTGCCAAAGAGCATAGTCAAGCCGCCGGTCTGACTGTAGGGGTTATCCAGCGTGCGGATGCAATCGGTGTTTTGGCTGTCTCGGCCGGCTATGTTCTCGCCAAGCGTTTTGCCGGTGACGGTCTTTTGGTCAAGATGAAGCGCGTCCGGTTTTTTAGAAAGCTCTCGCAATATCGCGCTGATGCCGCCGGCTTCGTCCACATCCTCAATGTGGTAATGAGAAGAAGGGCTAACCTTGCACAGATTAGGAACCTTGGCCGAAATCTCGTTTAGCCTCTCCAGGGGATATTCCAGACCCGCTTCCAGGGCAAGGGCGATGGTATGTAAAACGGTATTGGTGCTGCCGCCCATAGCCATATCCAGAGCAAAAGCGTTGTCTATCACCTCTTGGGTGATGATGTCTCGCGGCTTCAAATCCCATTCCAACAACTTCATAATTTGCGACCCGGCCCGACGAGCCAGTTCTTCTCGTTCCGGGGTTTTAGCCAGAATTGTGCCGTTGCCCGGCAAGGCCATTCCCAACACTTCTGCAATGCTGTTCATTGAGTTGGCCGTAAACAGGCCGGAGCAAGAGCCGCAGCCGGGACAACTGTAATCCTCAAGCGCCTTGAGTTGTTCGGCGGTTATTTTTCCGGCCTGGTACGCCCCCACCCCCTGGAAAACCGAAATCAAATCGACCACCTCTCCATCCGGCGTCCTTCCGGCCCGCATCGGCCCGCCGCTGATAAAGATGGTCGGGATGTTTAGCCGCATGGCGGCCATAAGCATACCGGGGATGATTTTGTAGCAGTTTGGAATGCAAACCAGGGCGTCAAAGCAGTGGGCGGAAACCATCGTTTCCACCGAGTCGGCAATTAGCTCCCGGCTTGGCAGCGAATACTTCATGCCGTAGTGGCCCATTGCTATCCCGTCATCCACGGCGATGGTGTGAAACATAAAGGGAACGCCTCCCGCATTGCGCACCGCCTGACGCACTATCTCTCCAAACTCGTTTAGATGCACGTGGCCGGGTACAACGTCCGTGTAACTGTTGGCTATGCCGATGAAGGGCTTGGTCATATCCTCGTCGGTGTAACCGCTGGCTTTGAGCAGGCTGCGATGGGGCGCCCTTTCAAACCCCTTTTTTACTGTGTCGCTACGCATAGGTGAGTTCTCCTCTGAAAATAGTTTGGTGAGTTCATTGAGTTTGTTGAGTTAGGTGAGTTACTTGCTAAACTCATTAAACTCACCAAACCCATTAAACTTTATTTTCATTCTCCGTGTCGTCCTGCCAGGGACTGTCCGGCTCCTGCTCATTGATGATTTTTACCCTCACTCCAGGTCAAAGAGGGCGTCCACCAACTCTTCCAACAGATCATCCAGTTCTTCCCGGTCGCCGCTTTGTTGGGCTGTATAAATTCCCTCAATGAGTTCCTGCAAATCGGCGGAATCTTCATCGTTTAGAGACCCATCTTTGAGCAGCGCCCGGCCCCGGTCAAGTAGAGCCTGGGCCTCTTCATCCAATATAACGTTAGCCGAGGGGGGAGTTGCGCCAATAGCTGCCAGAGAGGATATTTCATGGCGGGCTTTGGCGATTTCAGCCGGGCTGAGACGGGCCTGGGTAGCCTGGACACTGGTGTTGGCCTGCTTACCCGTGTGGCGGTCGGTGGCCCGCACATGCAACATTCCATTTACGTCAAAATCAAAACGAACATTGACTGAGGGCAACTTGCCGGGTTGGGAGGCTTTTAGTTCCTCAATGGTAAAATCGCCCAGCAAAGTATTGGCCGAGGCGATAGAAGATTCGCCCTGGTAAACCTTTACTTCAATTGTATCTTGATCCGGGTAGAGGGCGTAATAAGTTTCTTCTTTGGTAACGGGTACAGTGGTATTGCGCCGAATGAGGACGCTATATTGATCGGGAATAATGTTTCCGGCAACAATTTTTACGCTTTCAATGCCCAACGAGTAAGGGGTCACATCGACCAGAATAGAATCTACCGGCTGCCCGGCAATGATGGCGGCCTGCACCGCCGCGCCCAGGGCTACAGCCTCATCCGGATTAATTTCCGCATCCGGTTCCAGGTTGGTAAAATCGGCCACCATATCCCATACGGCGGGCATACGCGTTGAGCCGCCCACCAGCAAGACCCGATTCAGATCGGCTACGTTCAACTCGGCGTCTTGCCTGACCCGGTCTATTGATTTGATGGTTTGCTTGAGCAAATCATCAATCATATCTTGAAACTCCTGACGCTCAACTTTGGCTTCCAGGTGCAAGGGTTTGTTATCCTTCTCGGCCAGATATTCCTCGCGTAAAGTGGCCTCGGTTAAATCAGACAGATGTATTTTGGCCGCTTCAGCAGCGCGATTCATACGGGCCAGGGCGCGACGATTATCCTTGAGATCAACTTTGTGTTTCTTTGTAAAGAGTTTGGCGGCGTGTTTAGCCAGACGTTCATCAAAATCATCGCCGCCCAATTGGGTATCGCCGTGGCTGGCGCGCACTTCCACCACTCCGCCCGACATCTCGACCAGAGAGACGTCAAACGTGCCCCCGCCCAGATCATAAACAAGAGCCAATTGGTCCTCTTCATGGTTTAACCCATACGCCAGAGCCGCGGCAGTTGGTTCGTTGATAATGCGCGTCACTTCCAGACCGGCAATTTCGCCGGCTTCTTTGGTTGCCTGTCGCTGGGCGTCGGTAAAGTAGGCCGGGACGGTAATAACGGCTTTTTCGAGAGGCTGCTCCAGAGCTTCTTCGGCAATTGCTTTAAGTTCGCGCAAGATAAAGGCCGAAATTTCCTGGGGCGTAAACTCTCGCCCGCCCAGTTTTACGTTCTCTGGGTTGCCCATTTTACGCTTGATAGAACGAACGGTATTATCCGGGTCAAGAACATACTGGTTGAGCGCAGGCCGTCCCACCAACCAGCCGGCCTGTTTTGAGTAGCCAACCACAGAAGGAATAATCCTCTGATCTTCCTTGCCCAAAATGTATGGACGACCATTCTGCACAATGGCAACAGCAGAGTTAGTCGTGCCCAAATCAATACCAACAATAATATCACTCATAATTATTTTCTTTCAACTCCTAAATTGATAAAGGTTTTTTAATTACTGCTTTTTAAAACTGTCTAATTCATCAAGAAAACCAGCTAATTCCGGGGGCATACTACCCAGTAAATCAATCAATCCTCTGGGCGGGGCGGGAATACCGTGTACCAGAGCATTCCTGGTTATACGCAACATCTGCAAAAGATAGGTATTATTTTCTTTACGGGCTTGTTGTTCGGCGATATTCCAGTGACGTCTGGCCAGACGTCGTTGCTCCTTAATATAATAAATGGTTCCCAGGTGCATATTCGCCTCGGCGTGATTGGGGTTCTGGTGTAGAATACGTTTTAGATATCCCGCTGACTTGGCGTCTTGATCGTCTTCGTGCAGCCTCCAGGATATTTCCAGCAATACCTCAATATTGTCAGGGTAAGTTTGTTCAGTAAATTCTAACAGGTTCCAGGCATACTTGTCGAAATTGGCTTCGCTACAATGTTCGGCCAGTTCCAGTAAAAAACTAGCCGGCGCCGGCGGATCAAGCGATTTAACCGCTTGCAGGGTTTTATCTATTTCGTCCCGTTGCTTGTTATCTAACCAGACCGTCACAATGAGGTGAAGGGTTGACAGGTGATCGTCGTCAAATGCCAAGGCTTGTTCAAAAAATTGTCGAGTCTGGTCAAAATCACCCATATCGGCATAAGTAGCGCCGGTCAGAGCGTGTAGCATAGGACTATCAGGTATCTGCTCTAACCCTTCCTGATATACAGCAATTGCTTTTTTGTTCATGCCTCGCCTGACAAGGTTTGTGCCTTCTTTTTCGTAAAGATGGGCTAACTGTGGACCGGCAACAGAGTTCTGTGGGTCTATTTCTAAAATACGGCGCCAGATTTGTCGAGCCTTTTTAAAATTATTATCCGCCTCGTAACTTTCAGCCTGATGCGTCAAGGCGTCTATGTGGTTGGGGTGTTTCTTTAAAATACGGCGCAGTTGGTTATCAGCAGCTTGCCAGCGCCCTTCGGCCTGAAGTATATCAACCAGGTTCAAACCTATCTCAACGTTATCGGGCGACCATTTGAGAGCTTTACGGTAGGTTTCAATGGATTGGTCGTAATCACCCGCCTTTTTATAACTTTCAGCGATGTGCTGCCACAGGCGAGCCACCTGCTGTTTGTTCAGTGCATCCTGATGATCGGCGCGCCGGGGGCGGCGACGCAGAGCTTCTCGCCACAATTCGGCTGCCTGTTGGAACTGCCCTAACTTATCATGAGCCACAGCCATATTGGTAACAAGGCGCCGGCTAGTATCGCCATCTTCTTGAGCCGCTTGCCAGTGATGGAAGGCGTCGGCCCAGTGTCCTTGTTGAGAGTGGGCATAGCCCGCTTCTAAATGAAGTTGCCCGCGCAACTCGTCGGCCAACTCGTCGATAACGTCGCCATTGAGTTTACGGCTCTGCTCCAGCAGGCCAAGAGCCTGAGTGGGGCGTCCGGCCTGCTGTTCGGCCAGGGCCTGTTGGTAGAGCAGCATTGCCAGATTTTGGCGCAGGTGAGGCGTATTTAACCCATCGCCTTGAGCGGTCTGCCAATGGGTCAAGGCCAATTCGGTTTGGCCCGCCTGGATTGCCAGCAAACCCAGGTAATAGTGAATTACACTGCGTGACCGGGCATGAAGATCAGGTATGTTAAGCGCCGTTGCAAGGTCTTGACCGGCTGTGGTTGCTTCACCCAAAGCAAAAGCAGCCAGACCGCTCCACAGAGAATCAGCCTGACCGGACGAAATATAGCGTAGCGCAGCGGCCGGTTGATTCCGGCTTAAGGCCAAAACTGCCGACAGGCAATTTTGTTCTACCTCATTTAAATGCGACCATACCGGGTCTTTAGCGACGGCTTGTCCCTTTTTCGCCAATAATTGAGCCAGAGGAAATGCGGCTCGTTGAAAGGGGGGCGACATAGCCAGGAGTTTACGATAGATCGGTTCGGCTTGCTCAATCTGGTTGAGGCGGTGGTAGGTCAAGGCCAAATGATAGTGATAACGTGGGTCGGAAGGGGTCAATTTCACGGCTCGTTGCAGGTCGACCAGGGGAGAAGCGGGGTCGGTCAAGGCCCGCCGAAAATGGGCCTCGGCCAAAGCCGTCGATAGGTTGGCCGGTATGTTTGGCTTGTTACGAGCCTTCTCCCAGGCCTCGACAGCAACGTTGTAGTCTGCTTGATTAAAGGCTGTCTGACCCTGTTTAG
>JAJRVO010000796.1 GCA_024277275.1 Chloroflexota bacterium | reverse complement strand
AGCCGGGCTGATTTTTGCCGGCGTAAGAGCAGAATTGGCAGAATTAACGAATCAAAATTCTATCATTCTGGAAATTCTGCTCTGAAATGCCCACAATTGCAACAATTTTCATACCCTAATTGTCAAACCGGGAATTGCTGGCGTAAACTGGAGATGTTGGGCCAATTAAACCAAACCGCCCATATCCTGGCCCTCACCGGCCTTCAGCAACGATATCCCCAGGCCACACCGGCAGAGTTACGTCGTCGTTTGGCCGATTTGTTGCTAGGCCCAACGTTGACAGCTCAAGTGTATGGTCCCCTACCCCCGCAGAGCAGGAGACACCGCATGCAAAAGATTCTGGCCGAATCAAAACAAGATTTATCCATTTGAAGGGGTATTCATTATGACCAAATACGTTGCCGCAATTGACCAGGGCACAACCAGTTCCCGCTGCATGCTTTTTAACCACTCCGGCGAGTCGGTGAGCGCGCATCAGCTTGAACACGAGCAAATTTATCCCCAACCCGGCTGGGTCGAGCACGATCCGATAGAAATCTGGGAGCGGGTTCAGGAGGCAATTAAAGTCGCCCTTAAAAAGGGCAATGCCAACGTTGAAGACATTGCCGCGGTCGGCATCACCAACCAGCGAGAAACCACCGTGGTTTGGAATAAACATACGGGGCTGCCCTACCACAATGCCCTGGTCTGGCAAGACACCCGCACCGATAAAATCTGCAATCAGTTAGCCAAAGACGGCGGTCAAGACCGTTTCCGGGCGCAGGTTGGTTTGCCGCTGGCCACTTACTTTTCCGGCCCCAAAATCAAGTGGCTGTTGGATAACGTTAACGGTCTACGCGAAGCCGCCGAAAAAGGCGAAGCCCTCTTTGGCAACATCGATACCTGGCTTGTCTGGAACCTAACCGGCGGGCCAAACGGCGGCGCGCGCGTCACCGATGTCACCAACGCCTCGCGCACAATGCTGATGAACCTTGACGGCGCTGCCTGGAACGACGGCATCCTGGAAGCGATGGCCATCCCCAAATCAATGTTGCCAGAAATTCGCCCCTCCAGCGATCCCGGCTTTTACGGCTACACCCAGAATGATGGTCCCTTTGGCGGCAGGATTCCGGTTTGCGGCATCCTGGGCGATCAACAAGCGGCCACGGTGGGCCAGGCTTGCTTTAGCCCCGGCGAGGCCAAAAACACCTACGGCACCGGCTGTTTTATGATCCTCAACACCGGCTCGGAAATTGTACCCTCTCAACACGGCTTGCTGACCACCGCCTGCTACAAATTTGGCGACGAGCCAACTGTTTATGCCCTGGAAGGCTCCATTGCCATCACCGGGGCGCTGGTGCAATGGCTGCGCGATAACCTGGGTTTGATTAAGACCGCCCCGGAGGTTGAAGCGCTGGCTAAAACGGTTGACGACAACGGCGGCATCTACTTCGTGCCGGCCTTTTCCGGCCTGTACGCGCCCTACTGGAAAAACGACGCTCGCGGGATTATCGCCGGGCTGACCCGTTACGTCAACAAAGGTCACTTTGCCCGGGCTGCGCTTGAAGCCACCGCCTATCAAACCCGCGAGGTATTAGACGCAATGAACGCCGACTCCGGCGTCGAATTGACCGCATTGAAAGTTGACGGCGGAATGGTTCACAACGATATGCTCATGCAATTTCAGGCCGATGTGTTGGGCGTGCCGGTCATCCGGCCCAAAGTAGCCGAAACCACCGCTCTAGGCGCAGCCTACGCCGCCGGTCTGGCCGTCGGTTTCTGGCAAAACACCGACGAGATGCGTCAAAATTGGGGAATGGATAAAACCTGGCAACCCGTTGAAGATGAAACAGCCCGCACCAAAAATTACGCCGAGTGGAAAAAGGCGGTAACTCGCACCTTTGGTTGGGTGGAATAAGAATTTGTTCTTTGTCCTTTGTCATTAGCCACTGGCAAATGATTCTGGCCCGCACAAATGACAAAGAACTAAAGACAAAGGGTAACTTGCAATGAGGAAGTCAACCGAAATCCTGGTCATCGGCGGGGGCGTGACCGGCTGCGGGGTCCTGTTCGACCTGGCCCAACGCGGCTTCAAATGCCTGCTGGTGGAACGGGGCGCGCTGTCCAACGGCACATCCGGCCGGTTTCACGGCCTGCTCCACAGCGGCGGGCGGTACGCAGTCACCGACCCGAATGCGGCCCGCGAGTGCATCCGGGAAAATCTCATCCTCCGAGAAACAATGCCCCACTGCATTGAGAACACCGGCGGCTTTTTTGTCACTACCCCCTGGGACCCCCCGGATTTTGCCGATAAATTCCACAAAGCCTGCCGGGAAACCGGCATCCCCTGTGAAGAGATATCTATCGCCGAGATGCTCCAACAGGAACCGCTTTTAAACCCCGATATTAGTCGCTGCTTTATGGTTCCAGACGGCAGCATTGAAACCTGGGAGGCATGCCAATCACTGGTCGACACAGCGCTGGCGTATGGCGCTGAGACGCTGCTTTACCATCAGGTAGTTGACATTCTGGTCGACCAGAGTCAAGTAACCGGCGCAGTTGTCGAAAACGTCATCACAGGCGAACGTGTCGCCATTGAATGTGATATGGTTGTTAACGCTGCCGGGGCGTGGGGCGGCAAAATTGCCCGGCTGGCCGGTTGCGATGTCACCGTCCACGCCGGTAAAGGCACAATGATTGCCATGAATTACCGCATGGTGAATACGGTGGTTAATCGCTGCCTGCCGCCTGATGACGGCGACATTTTGGTGCCCGTGGGCACGGTGGCCGTCATCGGCACCACGTCGGTAAAAGTGGACGACGCGGACAACTACGCCATTGAAGATTGGGAAATCAAGCTGATGATGGGCGAGGGGGAAAAACTGGTTCCGTTCTTTAAACAGTTCCGCGCCCTGCGAGCCTGGGCCGGGGTGCGCCCTCTGTACCAGGAGAAGGAAGCGGACGACGACCTGCGCGATATAACGCGGGCTTACGCGCTGTTGGACCACACCCCCAGAGATGGCGTAGACAACTTTGTCACCATTACCGGCGGCAAGTGGGT
>JAJRVO010000795.1 GCA_024277275.1 Chloroflexota bacterium | reverse complement strand
TATCAACAGTTCGACCCGGAGCTGCCCCTGGCCGGTTTTATCATCAACCGGGTTGGCAGCGAAAAGCATGGCCGGGGGGTAGCGACCGCCGTTGAAAAGGCCACCGGCTTGCCGGTCTTTGGCTGGCTGCCCCGTGACTCCTAACTCGAAATCCCGGAACGCCATTTGGGACTAATACCCACCGCTGAACCCGGTCGCTGGCAAGCATTCATCCACACCGCAGCCAATAGGGTTGAACGTTATTTAGATGTGGATCGTTTGCTAACCATCGCCCAACAAACCCACCCCCTACCTGCTCCAAACCTAAAGGAACTGCTCTCCCCTGCTCCCTTGCCCCCCCGCACCCCTGCCCCCCCGCACCCCCGCCCGGTCATCGCCGTGGCGCGGGATGAGGCTTTCAACTTTACTTACCAAGACAACCTCGACCTGCTACAGGCTGCCGGCGCAGAGCTTGCCTTTTTTAGCCCCCTGCACGATGCAGCCCTCCCCCCAACCGCTACAGCCATCATTCTCAGCGGAGGATTTCCGGAACTCTACGCCGCTCAACTGGCCGCCAACGCCAAGATGCAGCATGCTATACGTCAAGCTCACCAACAGGACACCCCTATTTACGCGGAGTGCGGCGGGCTGATGTATCTGACCGAATCGATTACAGACCTGGAAGGACAATCGCACTCAATGGTTGGCCTGCTGCCGGGACGGTCGGTGATGGCGCGTCGCCGTCTTTCGCTGGGTTATCGGCTGGCGGAGGCGGCTAACGATTCCTGGCTGTTCTCGGCGGGAGAAACGGTGAGGGGACACGAATTTCACTACTCGCTGTGGGAGGGCAGGCCCGATGATTTGCCTCCGGCTTACTATTTGCTACCGCGCAACGGCCAGGGAGAGCCTCGCCCGGAGGGGGCTTGTTTGGGTAGCTTATGGGCCTCTTACGTTCACCTGCACTTTTGGGGAAAGCCGGAGTTGGCTGCGCGTTTTGTGGATATTTCAGGAGTTAATTACTTATGACAAAACTCTCGTACAATTACTCAATAACATTATGTTGTTCGCACTTGTACCCGAGATTGGGCGCGAATTTCATAAATAGGTACTGCTTGGTTTCGTGACTCCACAGAAACAACTAGAGCAAATTGCTGAGTGAGGGGATGCGGGGGTGTGCGCCAAGGGGCTACTTTAGCGAGGATAACAATATCAAGAGGATTGGGTAACTTATTGGCTTGGATTTCAAACCAATCGCGGATAATCGTTCCACGGCGATTTTTATTACGAGGGTTTAAAACGGGTCTCAATTGCCACGGCCATTGAGGTGTTCTTGGTTTGCTACTTTCATTGTCTTCTAACTCTGTTTCATTCTCTGTTTCAGCCAGCCAACGTAGGCGAAAGCCTTCTTGGAATTCATCCCGCCGTTTTAATTCCCATCGTAATTCAACGCTTTGATAATTCTGACGACGAGTTTTCCGCACTTTAGGATTGTAAGCCAACGTTATGCTAACGCGAACTAAAGTTCCTGGCGGCAAAGTAAACAAAGCATCATTATCAAAATGAACTTCAAAAAAAGAAACTTTACTGCGGTATGTCTTACCTGATGAAGCAATGTCATTCTCGGCCCAACTAAATTCATCTTCTGTTACAAAAACCATGCAGTGAGTATTGGCTGAGAGAGCCTTATCTGCTTGTGGCACACCGTAACCACATAAACGCAGCATATTTTCCTTAAATTCATTAGGGTCTCTACCAAGACCGGATTGATTAAACATCCAAGTCGGGCCATCGGGTTCTTTAGGCCATTCAGCAGAATTAACAACCAACGCCCGAATGAGGTTAGCGCTAGCATCAGGGTTTTGAGCTTGAATACGCCCGGCCAGATTCGTAACTTTAGGCGCAGCAACACTGGTTCCATGTTGAAAACCTATTAATTTTGCTGCCTGACCCGCAATAAAATCAAGGTTTGCTACCGGCACTGATAGTTCAGGAAAAGGTTTTAGTTGTTCTGTCGACTCGTCATAACTTAGATTTCCTCCTATTTCTACAACGTCAGGTTTAACCACTCCATCATTTAGCAATCCGCTACGGCTGAATGGTGCAGGATAATGAGCATGTGTAAAAGGCCGATAATTTTTTCGGAAAGGAGCAGCTATAACGTCGCTGTGCGTTAGAGCACCAACGATGAGAGCCGTATATGCTTGGGCCGGATTTCTTAATCGCGCTCTATGGTCTAATAAATACTGAGGATAAGCCCCAACTTTTTCGGTTAGAGACTTGATTTCTTTTAACGTCAAATTTCCGGCAGAAACAACAAAAAGTATGTCATTGTCTGCTGAAAGATTATCCAACTCCTCGGCCCAATTTGATATGGGTTGTTGTAAACGATGAGGAGCGCTATTTACAGAAAGATTAAAGATTTTACAATGATGAGACATTGGTTGGTGCAATGCAGCGACCACTTTTCGCATCAAAGCTTTAGGTATTTGTGAGGGATGTAATTGAGCGTAATCAGATGGGGCCGCCGGATTAAGTTTAGAGGCGGGAAGCAGTATTTTTGCATTTTCCACCCAAAAAACAGGAAATGTTTCAGGATTTTGGTCAAGAACAAATCCTTTGACCAACCCATAAGCGGTAATACTGGCTATGGCTGTGCCATGTCCTACTTCATCAGCCGTGAACTCAGAAGGTTCTGCCCAATTAGGTAAAAAATTAACTTGCCGCCCAATGATGGTTTGTCCCTCTGCATCACTAAAAAGCGGATGATTAGCAGCAATACCAGAGTCGATAACAACAACTCGGGGCGCATCTTCGGAAAGAACAGGCAAAGGTAGGAGAGCGCCTTCCTGTACCTCACGTAATCTCATTGTTTCATCTTCTATTTCCGGTATTAGATCAATGAGCAAAATCCAGTTGGCTTGACTGATATTCAATAAATCCTCTATAGCTCGACCAGGGAGCAGAACACGATGTAATGAATACTCTTCTTCAATGAGGGTAGAACGAGGCTCGACGTAAGCAGTTGTTTCTCTTTCTGCATCAGGAGTCTCTTCGTTTAGTTCATTGACATAGCTATAAAATCGTTCACGAACATCCTCTCCCTCATCTGTGCGTCCCCCTCTTAATTCTACATCAAGCCATAGGGTGTCATCAGGATGTAGTTTTCCTTCATCGATCCATTCATTTAGCCGATCTCCTACTTTATCTTCACGAGTAGCTGGACGAACACTATTAATAGGAGCAATAATACTTTCAAGTTTGGGGCGACCGATGGGAGTTTGCTCAGTCATATAAGATTGGGTTTTGTCGGTCAGCGTGGTTAAGTTGGCATCAGGAGAGATTGTAACCAATGTGCCTTCTTCACGTTCCTCAACAAAGGTTAAGCCAAGTGAGCTAACTGCTTCAGGTGAAAGATTATCAGTTTCAAGAATTACCTGAATTTCGTCGGGAAGATTAGGCAAAGTAGAAGATCGTTTTGCTTCTTGTGCGTCAATAATTGTTTGGAATTCTGCGGCTTGACGGAGAATATTTGCACCATGTCTAGCAGCATTCTCACGAGGTTTAGCGCGACCAAACCCGCCCCTTTTACGGAGTTGATTTTTAGGGCCATCTTCAAAAGGCAGAAACGGACGAGACTGAACAGAGGAGGATTCGTCAGGCATTGATATTCCGAATAATGTTGAGAGTTAATAGAGTTAGTTATTTGGGCGGTTTTCCAAGAAAAGGGCTAAAGCATCATTTACATCTTTTTTGGTTAATTGAGACCGTCCGGTCAAAATCATATTTTTTATGGCATCTAGGCAAACGCGGGTTGTGTCGCTGTAGGATAATTCGGAAAAATCGGGAGCCAAGTCTGCTGGAACAAAATCCCGTAGTCTCACATTTCCAAGCCTGAGTTTTAACAACTTGGCAGTTTCCTTTTTTGATGGCATCGGAAAGCGGATGACTTCATCAAACCGTCGCCACAAGGCAGAGTCTAAAAGTCCTTCATGGTTAGTGGCTGTAATGACAATACCTTTCCCGTGAAAGTTATCCATCATTTGTAGAAAACTGTTTACCACCCGTTTTAATTCCCCCACATCTTCGTGGATATCACGACTTTTGCCTATAGCATCAAACTCATCAAAAAATAGAATAGAGGGGCCATTAGTGGCAAAATCAAATACACGTCGAAGGTTGGCAGAGGTTTCGCCAAGGTATGATGATATAACGCTGTCAAAACGAACATAAAGCATCGGCCAGCCCAATATGCCCGAAACCACATGAGCAGCCAGCGTTTTACCACAGCCCGGAGGTCCATAAAATAGAACTTTGTTGAGGGGCAACAGGCCATAATTAGCCAAATCGAGACGATGGGTCTGCTCATTCACAATTCTGTTCAGGTGATGTTTGGGAGAGGAATTGAGAATAATATCATCGTAAGTTAGTTGAGGTTGTCTTATTTCAATCAGGGGAAATTGATCACCTTTGGAGAGAGGAACTGCTTTAGAGCCTTGAATAGTATTCTTACCATTATTAGGTAGAGGTGTGACCTTTTTTGCTGTTGGCCCAACTCCATTGGACAAAGCTTTCTCTAGCTCATCGGCCACTCTGTTATGCCCTCTT
>JAJRVO010000083.1 GCA_024277275.1 Chloroflexota bacterium | reverse complement strand
GTAACATTCTGAAAGCTAGAGAATAGGACACAGATTTTCGCAGATAAACACAGATTATGGTAAAAAACTAAACAAAAATCTGTGAAATCTGTGTTCATCTGTGTCCCATAAAAATGTTACTTTATGGCCGTTGGCAGTATACCATAAATGTATATTGTTGCCACTTTAAAGCTGTTTTTCCTACGGCTGCAAAAACTGCTCAATTGCCTCAAAATATTGCGCTCGACCAACCATCATCAAATCATTGTGACCTGTGCCAGGGATTAGGACCAATCGTTTATCAGCGGCGGCGCAGCGACGATGGAGTTCTTGCCCGTCCGTAGCCGGAATGAGCACATCATTTTGACCGTGGATAACCAGCGTGCGCGTTGTTATTTGTTCCATTTTGGCCGCGTTGCCAAACCCGGCCAGGCTTTCGTCGACTCCTTGCACCCGCACTCCCAATCGAGCCAAAAGGGCCAGCGTATCAGAAAAACCGCTCTCAATAATCAGCCCGGCCAACTTCTGGCCCGCTTGTAGGGCGACTTCGATAGCCGCTGCGCTGCCCAGAGAACGCCCCATAATATAAAGCTGGGCCGGGGTCAACTTGTTATCTTGAAAAACATCGTCAATGGCCTCAAATACAGCTAACGCGTCGGATAAGAGATGCGAGGCGGTTGGCGTGCCATCGCTGGCGCCGTAGCCCCGGTAATCAACCACCAGCAGGGTCAGGCCCAGGGCTGTGTAAGCAGGGGCAATAAAATCGTAATCGGCGGCGATTTCTCCGTTGCCGTGGAAGTAGAGAATGGCCGGAGCCTCGGCGTTGGCCGAGTAGAGGCGTCCGCCAATAGCCACGCCAGGCTCGACTGTGATAGAGATTGGTTGCGCGCCCGGAGCGGACGCAAATCCAAAGTCGCGCCGGGGGTGGAACATAACTTGCAATATGTCAGGGTGGTCAAGAATGGATTCGGTCATTTTATCTATCCTGTTGAACTACAATAGCCCTAATTCAGTGGCCCGCGCAACGGCCTGAGTCCGGCTGCGCACATCGAGTTTGCGGTAGATGTTGTTAGCGTGGGTTTTGGCCGTACCGACGGTGATAAAGAGTTTCTCTGCAATTTCCCGGTTGGAAAGACCGCCGGCAATGAGTCGAAGCACTTCCATTTCTCGCTCGCTCAACTGCTCTACGATTTCGGATTTTAGATTTTGGATTTTGGATTGGGATGAGGTCTTAGATACAAACGGCAATCGAAAACCTGCACTGAGCGTAGTCGAAGTATCGGAAATCGGAAATTCAAAATCAAATGCTGCCAGCAGTTTATCAATATAGCCCCGGTGAGGAACCCTGCGAGAACGAGCCAGCTTGAGCAACTGAGCCATTGGCGGACCCTCGTCGACAAAAGTGCGGATATAATTTTCCGGCTCGGCCAGGGATAGGGCGCGGGCGAGGGGGGCTAAAGCTTGCTCCGGGTTGCCCTGGGCATAGCGGGTCAGGGCCTGGAGCATAACAATTTCAAGCGTGCGGCCCCAGCGTCCGGTAGCCTCGGCGGCAGCAAGCATGCGTTGCAGTATTTCGGTCGCTTCTTCAAAACGCTCCTGGGCAAGGTAAACCCGCACCAGGGTTGAGTATTCTCCGGGTAGTTCAATATAATCAAAATCATCACCAAGGGGCAGCCCGCTGGTTTCTGCCCAGTGCATTGCGGCAGCCAGGTCGCCTTGAGCCAGCCACAACCTGGCCTGTACGGCGTCGACCCAAAAATTTCCCTCGAACACCGTTGGGGGTAATGCCCTTGCTTTTTGAATGGACTCCAAAGCGCCCGCTTCATCGCCTTGAGCTTGCAATGTGCGCGCCAAAATAATGTGTCCCACATGCACAATGCCATTTTGATTACCTTGCCGGCCCAACTTAATGCCGGTTAACAGATATTCTTTGGCCGCTTTAAGGTCGTTCCACTCACGCAATATTTCGGCCATCCCCAGATAACCCAAACCGGCTATGGGCAGGATGGTCTGCCTGCCCTGGTCGTCCTGTTTGGTAACAAATTGTAGGGCCTGCCGGTGATACTCCATCGCCTGGCGCAGCCGCCCCTTTTCTTCTTCAATCATCGCCCGGCTATGGGAAGAGAACATAGCAATAATAATATTGCCCGTCGTTTTCTGACTGAGCGAAATGGCTTCTGTTAGATTTTGGCTGGCCCGATCAAGTTGACCGGCCGTCCGGTAAGCGTGACCCAAATTCATAGTAAGGATGCTGCGAACAAGGAAATTGTCTTGCGGTAACCGCTCAAGCGCCTGCTTGCCAAGTTCAATGGAGCGGTCAATCTCCCCTTTAGTGGCGGCCACCTTCATAGCCCGGATGGCCGCTACCTCGCCCCACATGCTCTGTATTTCAGTATCGCTCCACTCCTGGCGGATTGCGGGCGCGTTCAACGCTTTTTCAGCGTCTTCAAGAAGCGCTTCAAAATCTACTGATTTATCCAAAATGATCATGGCCCAGGCTTGTCCCAGAGTAAGGCGCGGCCTGGCCCGAATTATCTCTTGGGGCAGTTTCTCTAACCAACCCATCAGGATGGTAACTTCGCCCTGAGTTAACAAGGGGATGGTAACTTGCTCGACCAGTTTAGCGGCGCGCTCAATATCACCGGCGACCAGAGCGTGGCTAACAGCCTCGGCGGGCAAGTTGTTTTATGCGTACCATGCGCTCGCTCGGCGATGTAGGACGGCCATCCCTGCCTTGCCAATGCTTTGCCGCAAATGTTCCCGTAAGAAATCGGCAAAGAGATGGTGGTAGCGATACCAACGCCGTTCATCGTCCAGGGGAATGAGGAAGAGGTTGGCGTGATCAAGATAATTTAGAATTTGCTGGCTGGATTCATTAGGCGCAGGAGGCGGGGGCGCTGAGGTCCCAGGGGAAAAAGGGGCAAGCGTATTTTCTTTTTTGTTCTCTGACTCCTGCAAGTTCGTTGGCATTTCTTTGGTTAACACCGCATCGCATAACGAGCCATGCAAACGCTCTAAAATGGATGTCTCTAACAGGAATGCCTGAATGTGTTCGGGTTGCCTGGCCAGCACTTCTTCCGCCAGGTAGTCAATAACGTAGTGATGGCTGCCGGTAAAAGCCTGGACAAAGTTTTGAGTATCCCCACGTCCTTGCACGGATAGCGGCGATTGTATGGCCAGCGCGGCCAACTGTAATCCGGCTATCCAGCCCTCGGTCCGGGCTTCCAAAGCAGCAACATCGTCGGGCGAGAGGTCGAGGCCCATAATTTGATTGAGAAACGTAGCTGCCTCCGGCGGGGTAAAACGGAGATCACTGTCAAGCAGTTCGGTTAATTGTCCCCGGACACGCAGGCGAGTTAACGGTAAAGGCGGCTCTATTCGACTGGTCATCACCAGATGCATTTGCGGCGGCAAGTGGTCGAGCAAAAAAGTGAGCGCCTGATGAATGGGCTCGGTCTTGATAACATGGTAATCATCCAGAACCAGGACAATTTTGTCGGACACATCGGCAATGGCGTTAATCAGGGCCGTCAAGGTGGTCTCGATGGGCGGGGATTGAGGGGCATGGAGCAAGGTCATCGCATCGCTACCCAGGCCGGTTTGCACGGTTTCTAAGGCCCCAATCACATAAGTCCAAAAACGAACCGGGTCGTTATCATATTCATCCAGCGATACCCAAGCCACTTGATTTTGGATTTTGGATTTTGGATTTACGATTTTATCTGTGCCTGCAACATCTGATTCCAAATCGTAAATCGTAAATCGTAAATCATAAATCCAACTGCTGAGCAGGGTGGTTTTGCCAAAGCCGGGCGGGGCGGAGATGACGGTCAGTTTTCGACCAAAACCCTGGTTTTGGCCCAACCCCTCATTTAACCGCTCAAGCAGGCGCGGACGAGGGACCAGTTGCGAACGAATCTGGGGAATATACAGTTTTGTTTTAAGCAGTGTGTCCGACATGGGCTTACTCGGTTGAATAGGTAATAAGATTATAGGGCTTAAGACGCAAGTTGCCAAGCGTTGGGGGTACATTGTGGATGCGCTTTCTCCACTATTTTGACTACGCCTCACCAATATGATAAAATGCCTCTTAATAATAGAGATTATATCAATTTAAATGTGGTTCATTTTTTGCCTGCTATTGAGAGCAGAATTTTCAGAATTAAAGAATTTTGATTCTATCATTCAGACAATTCTGCTCTTACTAGATTAACATAAGTCTAATCGGTATAATGTCTAATAACCCAAAGCGTTGACCGAGACGAGTAAGCGAACACAAAACGCGCCAGAGAAGGAAGGTCATTGGCTGAAAACCTTCCCCGCTGCGTGCCGCCAAAAACCCCTCGGAAGCAAGGCTCTGAACGCCGGACAACCGGTACGCCGGACAACCGGTACGCCGGACAACCGGTACGCCGGACAACCGGTACGCCGGACAACCGGCCAGTATGAGGCTTCGGATGGCTCCGTTACAGGCTGCAAATAAGGGCAATGCCAAAAGCATTGTTAAATTTGGGTGGAACCGCGTGGAAAATCTCTCCCTCGCCCCAAAGTGGGCGGGGGATTTTTGATTTGTAAGGAAATCTAATTGAAGGAGAGTATGATGAAATCGAATGAGCTTGAAAAAGACCAACTTTATAAGCTGCGACACAGCGCGGCCCACGTTATGGCCCAGGCCGTGCAAGAACTTTACCCGGAAGCCAAGCTGGGCATCGGCCCGCCTATCGACACCGGCTTTTACTACGACTTTGACCTGGGACAGGGCGAAGACGGCAAGCCCCGCACCTTTACCCCGGAAGATTTAGAGGCCATCGAAAAACGGATGCGCCAGATTATCGGCGGTAAACATACCTTTAACTACCGCGAGGTCAGCGCCGATGAAGCCCGTGAACTGTTCAAAGACCAGCCCTACAAGCTGGAGCTTATCGACGGACTGGTTCAGGGCGGCATTGACGAGTACGGCAATGAAACCGACGAAACGCCGGTTATCAGCACCTACCGCCACGACGCCTTTGAAGACCTGTGCCGGGGTCCCCACGTTGAGGCTACCAACAAAATCACCGGCAACGCCTTTAAGCTGATGAACGTGGCCGGGGCCTATTGGCGCGGCGACGAAAACAACCCCATGCTCCAGCGCATTTACGGCACGGCCTGGCGCAACAAAAAAGAGCTAAAGCAACACCTGAAGATGCTGGAAGAGGCCAAAAAGCGCGACCACCGCAAGCTGGGCAAGGAACTGGATATCTTTGTCTTTGACGAAGAAATAGGGCCGGGCCTGCCCCTATGGCTGCCCAGAGGCGGCATCATCATTGAGGAGTTAGAGAAGCTGGCCAAAGAGATGGAGCAAAAGCGCGGCTACGAGCGGGTTCGCTCCCCTCACCTGTCCAAAGAAGACCTGTTTTTGCGCAGCGGCCACCTGCCCTACTACGCCGAGAGCATGTACCCCCCGATGGAGATGGAAGGCGTCCGCTACTACATCAAGCCGATGAACTGCCCTTTCCACCACAAAATTTTTGGCGCCAGGCCGCGCAGCTACCGCGACCTACCTCTCCGTCTGGGCGAGTACGGAACCTGCTATCGCTACGAGAAGAGCGGCGAGCTATTTGGCCTGATGCGAGTGCGCAGTATGCAGATGAACGACGCCCACATCTACTGCTCAGAGGCCCAGTTTGAACAAGAGTTCATGGCCGTCATCGACCTCTATTTTGACTATTTCCGCATCTTCGACATCGATAAGTATATGATGCGGTTCAGCGCTCATCACAAAAATGGACTGGGTAAAAAATATGTCGATAATGAACGGCTGTGGCTGCAAACAGAAGGGTTGGTGCGCCGGGCGATGGACAACGGCGGGGTATCTTACGTGGAAGTACCGGATGAAGCCGCCTTCTACGGCCCCAAAATCGACGTGCAGGTCTGGAGCGCCATTGGCCGTGAATTTACGCTGGCTACCAACCAGGTCGATTTTGCCCAGCCGGAGAGCTTTGAGCTGGCCTTTATCAACTCGGATGGACAGGAAGAGAGGCCGCTGTGTATTCATCGCGCCCCGCTCAGCACTCACGAGCGTATGGTCGGCTTTTTGCTTGAGCACTACGCCGGTAAATTCCCGGTCTGGCTCAGCCCGGATCAGGCCCGCATCATCCCCATTACCGAGGCCCACAATGAGTACACCCTGCAACTGGAGCGCCGTTTGAAAGAGGCCGGCATCCGGACCAAGGCCGACCTGGGAACCGACCGCATGAACGCCAAGATTCGCCAGGCCCAGCTCATGCAAATCCCCTACATGCTGGTCATCGGCGACCGGGAGGTAGAAAACAACACCGTCTCCCTACGCCGCCGAGACAACACCCGCCAGAACGATCTGCCCGTAGAGGAGTTTATCGCTACGGTGCAGGATCGAATCGCTACCCGGTCAGGGGAGTTGTAGGGCAAAGAATGAAAGATTCCACCCTTAACGAGTATAATAAGGTAACGATAAACCAGCCAGGGAATTAGATAGTGCCGACCCAAGATCAACTGGAAATCATCAAACCAAATGGCGACCTTGAGTTTCGGACGCTCAATCCGAACAAAGGCATTGTTAATATTGGGAGAGCTCCCCAAAATGACGTGGTTATTAATGGCCCTGGGATAAGGCCCTTTCACGCGTTTCTTGACTACAGACAAAGACCGGCTCGGTTTGTCATTTTGAATTCAGACTCGTCATTCCCGGCCAATGGGCCACAAGTGTCGCCCAATCCGGGCACGCTTGAGCTTGGCGGGTATATCCTTGTTTTTCTTGAAGGCAATAGCGCCACAACCACCCCCTCCCCCGGCCCAAATAGTCCGGCCATTTTCACTGAGCTTTCCGCCGCCGAGTGGGTCATTGGTGTAGAAGAAACGGCTGTCGCTGACCTTACCATCGCCAATGAAGGAAACTACGCGGCAGAGTTTGCGGTAGACGTCGTCGATCTTGACCAGAGTTGGGCAGCCGTCTCGCCTGCTAAAGTGTACCTCAAACCAGGCGAGCGGCAGGTTGTAACTATCGCCATTACCCCTCCCAAAACGTCCGGCAGCCGGGCAGGTACGCATCGCTTTATGGTGAGGGTCGCTTCATCCGGCTACCCGGGGCAAGAAAGTCTGCACCAGGCAGCTTTAACTATCAACCCCTTCTATGATTTTGCCGTGAGCCAGTTATCGCCCAAACGGCAAACCCTCTCCTGGTCCGGGTTATCCGCCCAATACAATATTTCGGTGACTAACAAAGGCAACAGCGACACGCTGTTTCAATTGACCGGCGCCGATGAAGAGTCGGCCTGCAAGTTTGAGTTTCAGCTACCGGACGAATCGAACGGTCTGACCGGCCAGGTTGAGCTTTTCATGTTGCCCAATGAACAGGTTTCTATCCCCATTCAGACGTCAACCCGCATCAATCCGGTCATCGGATTCGGCAAGCAGATACACCGTTTTACCATTTCCGTTGCAGCGGCTCAAGGAGAGCAAATGTCCCGCTCTGTTCTGGGCGAGTTAGCTCGGAAACCCCTGTTTGGTTCGGGGATGATGTTGATGATGGCCGTGGCTTTGGTCGCTCTAAGCATTTTTGCAGTTGGGCGAATTTTAGAAAATGCGCCGGTCAATATGTCGTTGATTACGCTCGTCAAGCCAAACTCGTCTGACAAACCGGAAAGATTATTGTTCGACCTTCCAGCACAGATAACCCCGGTCCCCTCCGTTGAACAAACCCTTACGGAAGAAAACGAACAACTGGCCTACGAGGAGATGTTCAAAGCAGTTGCGTCTGAACACAATTTAAGTTGGCGGGTATTGGAAGCTTTGGCCTACCGGGAAAGTCGGATGAATTACCTGGCCGTTGGCAAAGCCGGCGATATGGGCTTAATGCAGGTTATTCCCTCAACCTGGGATGAATGGGCGCCAAAAACAAATGTGGATGCCAATGCTCCCTTTGATCCCTACACCAATATCCAGGTTGGAGCGGCCTATCTGGCTTATGTGCGAGATTTTTGCGCCAAGCGAGGATACACGGGATCGGAGTGGATGCTAATTGCCTACAACTGGGGACCCGGCCGGCTTGGTAAATTCTGGGATAATGGCGGGGTCTGGGGCGAGATTCCGGCAACCCAGCGCAAATATGCCATAACCATTTTGAATACGGCCGCTGATCGCGCCTTTAACCCCACTGCTTTTGACAAAATCTACGCCGAAGTCGCTGCTACTGCAATCACGGAGTAGGAAGTAGGAAGTACGAAGTAAGGAGAAATACTCCCTACTGCTCAGCAATTCCCGGTTTGACAATTAGGGCGTGAAAATTGTTGCGCTTGTGGGCATTTCAGAGCAGAATTTCCGGAATGATAGAATTTTGATTCGTTAATTCTGCCAATTCTGCTCTTACGCCAACAAAAATCAGCCCGACT
>JAJRVO010000082.1 GCA_024277275.1 Chloroflexota bacterium | reverse complement strand
TAATCCCCACATCTTCGCTAAGTTGAGAAGTTTTGCCCTCAACATTCTGCGTAAAAACAATGTCGAAAATGTCAGTCTTGCACTCTTTGACAACTGTATGTGCCTTGATAATGTCCTCAATTATGTCGGAGTTCTTTAGAATTGAACAGCCCTGATACTCAATGCCGATTCGGTGACAACCGTATGGCTTTGGTGTCCCACGATAGTTGTCTAATACAATAGGTATTTTGGCCTGTTGAAACTAAAAGTTTAAGGAGAACAATTTTGCTTGTTAAACAATTGCCTGTAGGCGCAATCCAGACCAACTGCTACATTGTTGGCTGCGAAGAGACTAAAGAAGGGGTTATCATTGACCCCGGCGACGAAGCCGAACGTATTTTGGCCGAGGTAGAAGAGACCGGATTGACCATCAAGTACATCTTAAATACTCACGCTCATTTTGATCATATTATGGCAAATAAAGGTCTGGTTGAGGCCATTGGAGTTCCATTGGCCATACATCCTCTTGAACTGCCTATGCTTAGAGAAAACGGCGGAGCCAAATTTTTTGGCCTTGAAGCGCCCCCCAGCCCGGAGCCGGATGTGGAATTGGCAGAGGGCGACACCATTAGCTTTGGCACGCATACTTTTCAAGTGCTTTTTACCCCCGGCCACACTGTGGGCCACGTTAGTTTTTATGAGCCAAATGCGGGCATTATCTTTGATGGCGACGTTCTTTTTGCCAACGGCATTGGCCGCACCGATCTGCCAGGCGGCGATTTTGAAACTCTGATAGCCAGCATCAATGAGAAGCTTATGGTTTTGCCCGATGAAACGGTTGTTTGTTCCGGCCATGGCCCGGTAACTAACATTGGCCGGGAACGAGCTACTAATCCCTGGCTGTAATTCTTCCTTTACAGCCCGTTACATTTTTCTTTCCAGTGCCATTTGTTTAATCGTTTCCAGCAAGACTATCTCGGCAAAGGCGTCCTTGGGGATATAATCAATTGCGCCTGCATCCAAGCCGGTCATAGCGTTTTCGGCCTGGTCAAGCGTGGTCATCATCACTACGGGGATTTCGACCAGTTCGGGATCGGCTTTAAGTTGTTTGCATACTTCAAAGCCAGTAGTATCGGGCAATTCAATATCAAGTATGATTAAATCAAAATATTTTTGCCGCGCTAACGCCAGCCCGCCAAAGCCTGTATCTTCCCAATGGACACGGCAGCCGTTATTTTCCAACATTAGCTTTATTTTAAGCGCCTGAGGCGGGCTATCCTCAACAATTAAAACTGAGAGATGGGGCGCTGTCTGTCCATTATCTGGAGACTGTTCGCCGCCCATATCAGGCTTTGTAGTATTAGTCATGGTTACTATCCTTTCATTTTTGTCCTTCGTGATTCAGCTTATACCTTGCTACCACGCCTTCTAGTTGCCGGGCCACGCTCGATAAATCCTGGGCGGCCTTTTCAGCCTGACGGGTGGAAGACAAACTTTGCACGGTGGCCTGATTGATATTTTGCATAGCCAGGGCAATCTGTTCCATGCCGGTGGTTTGTTGCCGGGCGCTGGCAACAATTTGTTGGGCGGCCTCGGCGTTTTCAGTGATACTGCCGGCCAGTTGCCGGATGATTACTCCGGTCTGTTTGGTTAGCTGCGTTCCAGCATCTACCCCTTTGGTTCCTTCTTCGGTTGCCATCACGGCAGCGTTGGTCGCTCGCTGGATTTCACTGAGGATACTCTTGACCTGGGCTGTGGCTTGCCTGGATTGTTCGGCCAGGTTACGCACTTTAATTGCCACCACGGCAAAGCCTTTGCCGTGTTCGCCCGCTCTGGCTGCTTCTACCGAAGCGTTAAGCGCCAACAAGTTACTTTGCGAGGCGATGTCGTTGACGGTAGCTGTGATGTCGCCAATTTGTTGGGTTTGTTCGCTTAAGGCCAGAATGTTTTCGGCGATGCCTTCTACTCTATTCTTGATTTGGACCATACTCTCTACTGTCTCGGTTACGGCTTGTTGGCCGGCCTGGGAAACTTCACTTGTGCGCCGGGCTTGTTCGGCCACTGTCTTTGCTCTGACAAATGACTGCTCGACAATAGTTTTTACCTCGTCAATGGTAGTTGAGGTTTGAGAGATGGCGGCAGATTGCTCATTGGCAGAGGAGGCTTGCTGGGTCATAGCGGCCATGATTTCGGTGGCAGAGAAGCTGATATTGGTGGTGGCTTCCTGGATTTGGGCGGTCATCTCGCCTAGATTTTGCACCATTTTGTTCAGGTTGTGGCCCAGAGTTGTTATACCGTCATCGCTGCCATTGACAAAGAGGCGGGCTGTCAGATCACCGTTAGCCACTTGTTCAATGAAACCGCTATACTCATTCACTGCTTGTTCGATGGTTTCTTTTTGTAATTCTGACTCGCGCACGGCGTCTTGAACCTTCTGTTCAATCGTTTGCTTCTCGCGCTCTAATTATAGGGTTGTTTGTTCTGCTTCTACCTTAGCTTTTTTTATGCCTTGAAAGGCGTTTTGCTTGGCAAACTCAGAAAAAATGACAAAAGACGCCACAAAAATCACCAACCCGGTGTTAATGGTAGTCTGGAATGTTGTCAATTGATCGACAGATATATCCGCCGGAAGCAGCATTGGAAACACATATCCTAAAACCTCGGCCAAGTATAGGCCAATTACTGTCACTGTAGAAAACACGCTCCACCATATCCCAGATCGAATCCCACCTGTCATAGTGGCTATCACCGGCACAGTGGCAAACCACATTGTGTTGGGCGCCAAAACCCCACCCGTCATCAATGAAAGACCAAATAGTACTCCCCACATTGTGGATGCTGTAATAAATCCTCCAACAGATATCGACTTGGTTGAACGCATAATTATTGGAGATGCGCAAGACCCCCCCCATACCCAGTACAGCGATATGTATTGCTCCGGGCAAATGTCCAAATATAAAATATATAATGGAAAAAATGATAGCTGCGGCCACCATAGCGGCAGAAATCCCCACCACATTCTGTGCCAGAGTGTACTGGTACTCTTCCGATCGGGCCTTTTTAGGCACAAAATTCTCGATAAAGGCTGCAATATTCATACTATTCTACCTTTCTTTTGTTATCTTTATTAGGGGCGGTTTTTACTGAACACGTTTAACTGCCATACTCAGTAGATCCAGTTTTTGCTACTCAAAGGCGGTTTGTAACCGGCGGTCGGGGGTTACAAACCGCCTCTAAGCCAGAAATTTCGATCCACTGATACTATCATCCAGATTGGAATCCAATAGCGCCAGGACTGTTTTTCAACGGCATAGAATCTAACTGTACCATGAGGTTGGGCGAGAGACCCTGCTGGGTAGCCAGGCGTAACGTATCATCTGTCTCATTTAACAGGTGGATGGCCCCCATGTCGCTTTTGGTAGCGACCAACACTTGTGCCAGCGACCACTCTAACGTGGTTTCCAGGTCCAAGGATTCGCTGTCCATAGTTGTTACCTCATACAGAATTGATAACTCTCGCATTCGATCTGCAACCCGTTGTTCCAACTTTTCGTTGAGCCTACGAAATCCCTCCTCTCATATCCATTGGCTTTGAGAATATTAGAGAGGGTTGTTCTGAGGTTGGGGTCATCATCTATGATAAGGATATCTGTTTTTGCACGCATACTTTGTCCCCTGCGGCGCTAATATGCCGGCTCTCAAAATTACCGCTCTTCGGGTTGAGGCGTATCCAATACTTGGCGCACCTTATGGACCAGGATTTTCGGCGAAAAGGGTTTTTGCAGGAACATAACTCCGGCGTCTAGCGTTCCATGGTGGGTAATGGCCTCATCTGTATAGCCCGAAGTAAAAAGAATTTTGGTTTTAGGGCGCAAAGCTGTTAACTGGTCGGCCAATATTTTTCCGCCCATTTTGGGCATTACCATGTCGGTTAACAAAAGTTGGATTTCTTTGCTGTAATCTTGAATTAGATGCAGGGCTTCCTCGCCGTTAGCCGCTTCTAACACGGTGTAGCCTTGCTGGCTTAAGGTACGAGCGGCCAACGTTCGCACCGATACTTCATCTTCAACCACCAGTACGGTTTCTGTCCCTCGCGGTAAGTTGTCGGTCTTATCCGAAACAGGATTCAAACTGTTCATTGTTTTTATGCGAGGTAGATATATTTTAAATGATGTTCCCCGACCCGGCTCGCTGTAAACCCAGATATAGCCGTTGCTTTGTTTAACAATGCCAAAGACGGTGGCTAACCCCAAACCCGTACCCTTGCCCACCTCTTTAGTGGTAAAGAATGGTTCAAAGATACGGGCCTTAACTTTTTCTGTCATGCCGACGCCGGTATCGCTAACAGCCAGCATAACATATTCGCCGGGGATTACCTCGGCGTGCTGGCCGGTATAATTTTGGTCAAGGGCAACATTAGCCGTTTCAATAGTCAGTTTGCCGCCGTCGGGCATGGCATCGCGGGCATTAACCGCCAGGTTAAGGAGTATCTGTTCCAGTTGTCCGGGATCTGCCTTAACCCAACCCAGGCCCGATGCGAGTAGCGTTACCAGTTCTATGTCTTCGCTGATGAGGCGGCGCAGCATTTTATCAAGGCTAAGGATCAGACTATTTGGGTCAAGAACGGTGGGATGGATAATTTGCTTGCGGGCAAAAGCCAGCAGTTGACGGGTCAGGTTGGCGGCCCGGTCGGCGTTTTTTTGGATGCTTTCAAGATCGGCGCGGATGGGGTTGCCGGGAGGCAATGCTCGCATGGCTAATCCGGCATGACCCATTATCCCTGTCAGCAAGTTGTTAAAGTCATGGGCTATCCCTCCGGCCAGTTGGCCTACCGCTTCCATCTTTTGAGATTGGCGATATTGCTCTTCTAACTGCTGACGTTCTTTATCAAGACGGAATCTAGCCAGCGCGCCGGCTACTTGATCGGCCACGCTCAAGGCCAGGTTAATTTCTTCTGCCAAGAAGGGACGCAACTTGATGGCTTCCAGGCCCAGGCTGCCAACCACTTCTCCCTTAATGATAAGGGGCAGAATAAGCAGCGATATAGTCTCTTGTTGGCACATTAATTTGTGTATTGGAGCCAGATGCGGGTCTTGCCGGGTGTTGTTTACAGTCAGTGGCGCTTTATATTCTAGCAGGTATTGAAATGAGGGGCTGTTGTTAATGGGGATGGTTTGGTGCAAAGCTGTTGGCCGGCCCTCTGTCCGGTATTCGGCAATGATTGTTGCGACTGTTTTCTCCATATTTAGTAAAGTCGCCGTTGCTTGGGGTACATCAAAGGCCAGGGCTAGTTCACGGCATACGGTTTCAAGCACGGTTTCTTGCTCCAGGCTGCTAACCGAGGCGGCGATGATCCGGTTGAGCAGAGCTAATTCGCGGTTGCGGCGACGGATTTTTTTCTCTGCTTGCTTGCTCTCGGTGATGTCTTCTACGGCGCCATCATAGTACAGCGTCCGTCCTTGTTCATTATGGATAGTTCGGGCGCTATCTCTTACCCAGATGGCCGTTTTATCATAACGGAACCATTGAGCTTCAAAATTATGTACAACTCCGTTTGCCTCCATTTCGGTTTTCCACCGTTCACGCTCTTTGGAGTCTACGTACAACTCAACGGCATTTATTGTCAATAGGGTTTCTGGATCTGGGTAGCCCAACATGCGCGCCAAAGCCAGGTTAGCGTCAAGAAACTGCCCTTTTGGCGTGGTTCGGTATAGCCCCACGGGTACGGCTTCAAATAGGGTGTAGTATCGTTCTTTGCTTTCTCGTAACGCATCTTCTGTTTCCCGTTTTTCAATTGCTTTCTGAATTGTCACCAGCAATTGCTCTATTTCATAGGGTTTCTGGACGTAGCCGTAATCGCCCAGATTAATAGCTTCAATGGCCGAGGTTTGCGAGGCATGCCCGGTGAGTATAATGCACTCTGTACCGGGATGGCTGGCTTTAATCTTTTTCATTAGCTCCAGGCCAGACATATCTCCTAGTACACGGCGGCGTAAATCCTTCGGTAGTTTATGGAGTGAAAAAGTGCACTTTTTCACTCCATAAACTAAGCAACACGCTGCTTGTAACTACCGAAAGACTTCCGCCAAGCTGTACTAGTTTGAGATCAATCAGGGCTACGGCGGGGATTTCTTCCGCAACCTTAACCAGGGCCTCTTTACCCTGGCTAACAGAAATAGGAGCATACCCTTTGATCTTGAGAATATCGAAAAGGGTTGTCCTTAGATTAGCATCGTTATCTACAATTAGGATACGCAAAGACTTCTTTACCATTATGTGCCCCATACAAATCTGTGGTAATTTTAGGTGGACCTACCGGCGCCAAAAAGAATACGGCGGAGTTTGCGTTGCCCCTTATCCTTGATTTGTTTGGCGGTTTGCATCCCTGCGCGTATACCAAATAATTGGGCGCTTAAAGTTAGAGTAATTTTATCAAAATTGGACAAGGGGAAATCAAAAGTGGCAGGCGATGGGGTCAACAGGTTTAATCCGTAAGTGGATTTTGTCCGTTGCTTGATAATGTACCAGGCTAAAATTGGTTCCATTGGCGCTTGGGGGGCCACATCTTGCAGCACACCATCCAGGGTAAAGAGAACTTTGCGAAACATTAAGAGAGAGGCCGAGACATTGATGCCGGATAGAATGATATTATCCAGCAAAGTTAGCACATGAGCAATACCCGGTAAGGTTAGGGGAGACAATTGACTGATAAAATCCGCTAAATGCCGGCGCACAATATTGGCTTTGGTCTGATTTTTGGTTAAGTTGTCCTTGCTCAATCCGGTCATTGCTTTGAACATATGTCGTTTATCGCGTAGTATTACCGCCAGCATAAACAACACAATATGCCGGCGTTCTTCGCGGCTTAGTTGTTCGGTTAGCGCCCAGTCAAAAAGAATCAACTCTGGCCCTTTCTCATCAACAAATAAGTTGCCCGCATGGGGGTCGGCATGAAAAACAGACTCTTCTTCGGCTGCAAATAGCGGCACGGCAATTAATGCTTCAATAATGCGCGCTGCTACCTCCATTCGTTTAAACCGGTTTTTGGGGAAGGCTTCTGTTACCTTTACGCCACCCTCATTGGTCATAGCGGTAATGGTGGGGGTAGATAGCCGGCGGATTAGGCGCGGGGTCCGTATGCCAGAGATGTTGACATAACGATGATAGACTATCGCCAGGTTGGCCTGTTCATTGGGGAAATCAATTTCCCGTTCCAGAAGATGCCGAACATCATTGAATACATCACGCAGGTTAACCTCTGATAATTCGTAATTATGGCGATTGGTTTCAAAGAAATCGACCAGCCCCTGAAGCAGGTCTAACTCTTCTGGAAAGTAGGTGTTAATATATGGTTTGAGAACTTTAAAAACACCTTTTTCACGTTTGCCTGTATCCGGGTTGACCCAGGTAAAGCGCATAACCGCACTCACGCTTGCTTCAGCCTGAATTATCTCATCAAGCTCAATCTGGTAAGCGGCTAACTGCGGTCCAAGTTGGCGTTCAATCTCGTTTTGCATTTGGGCGGGAGTTATGTCTTGAATGGCGTTTTCAAGGCGCGTCAACTCTTTCCGAAAGGCCGGGTCCAGATTTTGGTTGCGAGCCACAATCTGCCCGATTTTTTGAAGACTTGGAACTTGGGCAATGAGGATAATCAAGCGTTGCTCCAAAGGCAGATCGACGGGGAGCATCATTTGTTCAATCAGTTTTGGAGCCAACCGTGCGGGGGAAAGGCGCGAACCGATAAAAACAACGGCATCCCGCACAATTGGTCGCCATTCACTGTAGATATCGGGAACCAGCGTCTCTAACGGCATAATCTGGCCGATGAGTTCGCCAATGCGATCTTGCTGTGCCTCCCAATCAATAGTCTCCACTATCTCCCGGGTTACGGCTTCTAATTGTGCAGGCACAATTTCTTGCGCCGCAAGCAGCGTCAGGAGTTTTGTTGTTGACCCAGCCGGTAAGAGGGTTAACATTTTTTGGATTATGGCCGTGTTTGCCGCTTGATTATTCATCAGTATTGTTGGGGCTAGTT
>JAJRVO010000794.1 GCA_024277275.1 Chloroflexota bacterium | reverse complement strand
GATGACCTCATTGATTCTTTCGGAGGCAATTAACTCTGGCAGGTCATCCGTTTTACCCAATACCGCGCAGTCTTGCACGGCCTTTACCTCGGCGTCATCTGCCACAAACCCTATCACCCGATAACCCAATTAAGGGGAACGTTGGATTTTTTGCATAACCATTCGCCCCACATCGCCGGCGCCGACAATCAACACCCGCTCCTCACCCCAATCGCGGGCTTGCAGAGAGAGTTGTACCCATGATTGAACAGACCTTCCAATTGAAGTAAACAGAATGGTTAATATCCACACATAAACCATCATAAGACGAGGGTAATCAAGCTGGTTTTTGAAAAAGAAGGAGATAAAGGCAATGGCAATGATTGTTCCCACCGATGCCGCGCCAAAAATGGCGTAAAACTGATCCACGTAGGATAAGGAGCGTTGCCGGTGGTAAAGGCGGTAGAAAAAGAAAACAGCCAGCGTGACAGCAATATGAATCAACGTCATTCCCCAATAATCAAAAAAAGGGAGAATATTCTCGTAATCTGACCGCAGGCGAAGTTGATACCCCGTAAAAAAGGCCAGGCCGGTCATCACCGCATCAATTATCACCAATGACACTGTAAACAACAGAGCAGCGCGTTGTTTCATCGCAACACCTCTACAAACTGAACTTTTTGGAAGTTGGAAGATGAAATCTCTGTCTTCACACCTCAAAGCCTCCAGTCATCCATTGATTCAATCACCGGTTCCCAGTCCATGTCTCAATTGAGTTAACTTCCAACGAAGGTTAATGCCAAGTACAATTAATCCATGCAGCCAAAATGGCGTTGTATCTGCGTAAAATTTTCGATAAAAAATATCCATTGCACGATAAAACTCTATCTGCGCCTTGGGGCTGCGACGGCTGGAAGCCCGTTTGACGTGCGTAACCGTTACAGCTGGATTATAATATATTTTCCAATTGTTTGCCTTTATCTGATAAGCCCAATCCAGATCTTCGCCATACATAAAATACGTTTCATCAAGTAAACCGGCCTGGGCAATCGCCTCGCGCCGCACAATCATAAACGCGCCAACTACGGAGTCAACCTCTAATAGTTTGTCCGGGTCGGCAAACGTCATGTTGTACCGGCCAAATGTACGACTACGCGGAAACAGCTTAGAGAGGCCAACCATACGATAAAAGCTAACTTCCGGCGTAGGAAAAGCCCGTCGACACGCCAAATCAAGGCTGCCATCCAGCCGTACCAGTTTTGGTCCGGCTGCTCCCACTTCTGGACGCGCATCCATAAAGGCAATCATGTCGACCAGGGCCGTTGGAGGCAGAACCGTATCGGGGTTGAGCAGTAAGGCGTAACGAGGGGCATTAGGTTGAGGCGTGCCGTCATCGCCAAAATCAACCTGACGCAACCCCAAATTGTTGGCAAATGCAAATCCCCCATTTACTTTGCTGGCAATCAGGTCAGTCTGAGGAAATTCGGTTTTAACCATTGCCGCGCTACCATCAGAAGAAGCGTTATCTACCACCACAACATTAAAATGAATGCTTCCCTGGCTATTGTAAACAGAAGTGAGGCAATCTCTGAGCAAGGCACAGGTATTATAATTTACAATAATTACAGATAAATCTAGCATAACACACATGAGAAAAGACTGAGCCTTAACTCAGTCTATGTCAATCTAAATTCAAGGGGCTAAAAGACCTGCCAGTTTTTCAAGATATTTTTATAAATTCTTAATAATCCGGGGCGGAGTGCAGATTGCAATCTGCATTCCCCTATTACCCCCAAGTTATTGAGAAGATACATAAACTGCTTGATAATAAAATCGGTTTTGCAGCCCTGACAGGGTTTGTGACAGTAGAGTCGCCAAAAACATTCAGTTTTAGCTCACATTTCCAGCTTCATCCAGGTCAATGTTTGACGTTCTTTTAGTCCAAATTCTTTATAACCCTCAATTGCTTGGGGGTGATGAGTTGGGTGTTTAATAGAAATACCTCTGCTTCGCCAGCTATAAAGGTAGTTAAAAATTCGGCTAATTAACGGTTGTTCCAAATAACCTCGCCAATCCGGGTGAATAACCATGTCAATCTGATGTGTCTGCCCCCAGCCGCCGGGGGTGGCATCAAGTAAGGCCACAAAACGTTGACCATCCTCTACCGCCCAATAAACCGATGCTCCTCCTCCGCACCACCAACGGAAAAAATTATTTATATACTCACTGCTATTCAATCGATACCGTCTTTGGCGAAGCGGCCACTCTTTTTGAATTGAGAGCGGCGTAGCGGCGCAAGCTAAATTGTAGGCTTCTTGCGCATCGTGAGCGCTAAAATTACGAGGACGAAGCCTCACCCTTTTAGGGAGAGGCGCAATCTCTACTTTGGGGACACGTCTGGACCACAAATAGGATATTCCAGAAATCTCTTTGAAATGAAGCGACCGATAAAGGCGTCTAGCCGATTGGTTATCGGCGCGCACTTGAAGAGAAACTGAGGAACCATTGTACTCTTTTACTAATTCCAGGCCGGCATACATTAACCCCCTGGCAATACCCCGTCCCCGATAATCCTTGGCAACAGCTACATTACTTATTAACCAGCGTTGCGAGCCGGCCCTGGCTCGGTTAACGGTGACGTTGCCCACAATGTTGCCATGTTCTTCCCACACAAAGCCGGAAAGAAAATCCGAATGTTCCGGGTTAACATAAACCATCCACCACAAAACTGGCTTTAAGCGACTAAGCCAGCGTAACTCTTGTAACGCATTTTGCCCGGAACGATCCAGATCGTCGGCAAAAGCGTCCTCAATAAGATCGGCTACACCCCGTAAATCCCTCATCGGATCCATTGGGCGCAAGCCAAAAAATTCTTCTGCTCTGCGACGCGCTAACACCGCCATATGGACTCCCAGACCTTATCGACCTAATTGCCTAACGAGTTTACATAAGCAATATCGTCTATTCAAACAAACAAAACCAGTAAAGAAAAAGGCTTCTTTCCAATTTATTACTACTGTTTTGCCGCTTGAATTCACATTGACTAAAATATTAGACTTCCATTATAACATTTTCTCGTTACCCTGTCACATGAGAATCTATGGTGAGGATATGCATAAATACGTTGCTCAGAAACTCCTAAAAAAATGTTGGTTGCCTTTAATCATTTCTTTGATTATGGTAGCCTGCAACTATCAACAGCAAATATCCCCTACTGGCGCTAACTCAGAACGGCGTTTCTTTAAAGAGACTGGTTACACGGTGCAAGGAGAGTTTTTGCATTTTTTCAATATTTATGGCGGCGCAGATAGTTTAGGCTATCCCCTCACCAAAGAAATTTTGGTAGATGGTTGGCGTGTACAATATTTTCAAAAAGGCCGGTTAGAGTATCATCCAGAAAATGAACCGACCTATCGAGTAACCGTTGGTTGGCTTGGCGACTTGCTCAATCGCCGTCGCCCTCCTGTTCCCACAACAAACATTCCTCGCGCCGATATGGCCGGCTCTCGCTATTATAAAAAAACGGGGCACACTCTTAATGGCGATTTTCTACGCTATTTTGATACGCATGGGGGTAGCGTTCGTTTCGGTTTGCCCATCAGTGAACCCTTTTTGCAGAAAGGGCAACTTACCCAGGATTTTCAAAGCGCTCGCTTCTTTTGGACGCCCCAGGATGAGGAGCCGGTTACACTTGAAGAAATTGGACGAGTCCACCTTGAAAAAATACGCAACTAAAAAAAACAGGACACGTTAAAACGTGTCCATGTTTTGGCCAAAGTTTTTCTCGGTTCAAGTCAATCCAAAAACAGACTCAAGGCTAGAACTTTTTGTGTTATAGTATTATCCTACAACATTGCGTTGCCCGCGAGAATCTTTGCTCATTGCTCATTGTTCATTGTTCATTTGCGGCTTGCCGCGTTATGCTATTCCTGGCTAACGGCTACTTCATCCTGCTCCTG
>JAJRVO010000793.1 GCA_024277275.1 Chloroflexota bacterium | reverse complement strand
GTTGGGCTGGTTTTTGCCGGCTTAAGAGCAGAATTGGCAGAATTAACGAATCAAAATTCTATCATTCTGGAAATTCTGCTCTTAAATACCCGCAATTGCAACAATTTTTACACCCTAATTGTCAAACCGGGAATTGCTGAGTTTTATAGGAGGACATAAATGCAAAAAGCTACAGATATGCAAACAATGGATGCTAAATCTTCCACAGTTATAGAGTGGTTTACAAGTGCGATAGGACGCCTGATTATCTCGCTGATTGTACCCGGTATCACCTTTTTGGTTCTGTGGCAAGGCTTTATTTTTTTGCGAGAAAGCGATGCCCCCAAAGTGGTTATTGCCGTGGTGGCCATTATTTGGGGGGTGGGCGGTATCGCCATTTTGTACGTGGTTTCAAACTGGCTCATAGAACAGATGCCGGCACACTGGACGCGCCGGTTGCAACCTTTTGTCTTTATTGGTCCGGCTATGGCCATACTGGCCTGGTATCTGGCAATTCACACCTTTAGAACGTTGTGGATCAGTTTTTATAATCGGGACGGCACCGAGCTGGTCTGGTTGCAGAATTACGCAACTATCTTTACAGACAGGCTTATGCTTGAAACCTTCAGAAATAATCTACTGTGGATACTGTTTGGGGCCACGTTTTCCGTTGTTTTTGGCCTGCTCATTGCGGTTTTGGCAGACCGCAGCCGGTTTGAGACATTCGCCAAGTCCCTTATCTTTCTGCCGATGGCAATCTCAATGGTGGGGGCGGGCGTAATCTGGAACTTTATCTACGAAGTTAAAGGCGTTGCCGACCCCCAAATTGGCTTGCTGAATGCCATTTGGGTTGGACTTGGCGGGCAGCCCCAGGCCTGGACAGCCTTGCTACAGCCCTGGAACAACCTTTTCCTCATTGTCATTGTGGTCTGGCTGCAAACCGGCTTTGCGATGGTTCTGTTTTCGGCGGCCATCAAAGGGATTCCGGGTGAAATGATAGAAGCGGCCAGAGTTGACGGCGCTACGGAGATACAAATCTTCTTCAGGATTATGATCCCCTATATCATGGGAACCATCATTACGGTCTCGACAACGGTGGTTATCTTCACCCTGAAAATCTTCGATGTGATTATGGTTATGACCGGCGGTCAATTTGGCACCCACGTGATCGCCACCCAATTTTATCGGCAATACTTTACCAATCGCAACTTTGGACTTGGCTCCGCCTTCGCTATCATTCTATTGCTGGCGGTCATTCCGGTGATGATCTATAACTTGAAGCAGTTTTCTGAACGGGAGGCTTTTTAAAGTGAGCGAAAAAACAGGCAGTGCAAAAAGAAAAAAACTGGTCAGTGATATTTTGGTTAATGGCGCGCTTCTGATTCTCGTTCTCATGTGGACTATACCGACCATTGGCTTGCTTGTCTCTTCTTTTAGGACCAGGTTTGATATTTCTACCTCGGGCTGGTGGTCTGTTTTTCCTCACCGCGAATGGGTGAAAGTGACTGAGCGTGAGCTTGGGGATGATTTGGACCGGGATGGCGTGATGGAAATTGAAGGCGTAACCGGTACATTCAAAGAGTTTCGTGACGGCATTGAAACGTCGGACGGCAAGCGCATCACCTGGATTGGCAACAAAAGATTGGGGCGGATAGAAATCCAGGAAAATAAATGGACGATGAGAACGGATTTCACCACCGAGAACTACGGCCAGGTTTTAGCGGGTAAGGAATTTGAGATTAGACAGGCGGATGGCAGCGTCAAGATTGAGCAGGGGGATAATTTCTGGGGAGCCATCCTGAACAGTATAACAGTGACCATTCCGGCTACGCTAATCCCTATTTTAATTGCCGCCTTTGCCGCTTATGGCTTTGCCTGGATGCGCTTTCCCGGTCGAAGGGTGTTTTTTATTATCGTGGTGGCCCTGCTGGTGGTCCCCCTGCAAATTGCCCTGGTCCCCATCTTGCGGGACTACACCAAACTCGATTTGAACGGAACCTTCCTGGCCGTTTGGCTGGCCCACACCGGTTTTGGACTGCCGCTGGCAACCTACCTGATGTTCAACTATATCAGCGGATTGCCCAGAGATATTCTGGAATCGGCCTTTATTGACGGGGCTTCTCACTTTACCATCTTCACCCGGCTAATCCTGCCCCTCTCCGTGCCGGCCCTGGCCTCGTTTGCTATCTTCCAATTCCTCTGGACGTGGAATGATTATCTGGTGGCCCTGGTCTTCATTGGGGCTAAACCCGATGTGCAGGTGTTGACCATGCGCCTGGCGGAAATTGTCGGCTCGCGGGGGTCAGATTGGCACTTGCTCACTGCCGGCGCTTTTATTTCTATGGTTCTGCCGCTGGTTGTCTTCTTCTCGCTCCAGCGATTCTTTGTACGCGGTTTGCTGGCCGGGTCGGTTAAGGGTTAAATTCAGGTTCAAGAATCAAAAACAATAAGCAGAAAACGACCGGGAGACAGATTTTTCTCGTATGGTCGTTTTTGTGCATGATGAATGTACAGAGATCACAAAATGACTAATCCAATGACCGACCGGCAAACACATACTATTGAATGGACCATTTGGTTTCAATGGATTATGGCTACTACCCTGGGTTGGGTGATAGGCTGGGGCCTTATTGGTGAAGCCGGGATTGGGGTTGTGATTGGATTAGCCCAATGGCTTGTCCTGCGCCCCCTAATTCACCAAGCCGGGTGGTGGATATGGGTCACCACCGTAGGCTGGCTTATGGGCTGGGCCGTGATTGTGACCGGAGCTATCATTCCGCCAGACGTCGGGCTTACGGCCTCGGTTATGGCCGGGGCCGTGCTTGGAACTATGGTTGGGATAGCGCAGTGGCTTGTTTTGCGGCGAGTGGTTTATCAGGCCGGCTGGTGGGTTTTGGTCAGCGTTGTGGGCTGGAGCATTGGCCTGACCGGCATCTTTGGCGCAACCGTGGCGGGGGC
>JAJRVO010000792.1 GCA_024277275.1 Chloroflexota bacterium | reverse complement strand
TTAGGAATCGGGATTAAATAACTGTCTGTCTCATTTCAGAGCGCAGTAAATGGTAATTAGTAATTAGGGATTGGCTTAATAACCAATTACCATTTACCAATTACAATGTTGAGGGACAGTTATTTAATTCTCATTACTTAACTTATAGCGCTCGCAAGGCTGCTATTATTCCTCGTCAATTTTGACAGTTTCCCTAAGTTGCGACTTTAAAGCAGAAATCTGGTCGGTGATCTCGCGGATTTTGTTGAAGAGAATTTCATTGGATTTGATGCCTTCATTGATGAGAAAGGCGGCGCTCTCGGAGCGGCTTTTAGTGACATCGGCCTCAACCAGCATATCCAGGTAATGCAGGCTGTCATCATTTACCCGAACCATCACCACATTTGCCCGGTCTTGCAGGGCGCTGCCGAGGGCTTTACTAATATTGCTCATCTGCTTTTCTACCTGCTTAAACGCATCGTTAATGGTTTTACCGGCCGCTCCTATTGCCTCAGTTGCGGCTGATGTAGCCTCATTTACAACTGAAGGCTCCCCATCAACAGTTTCCTCAACTACGGGTTCTTCCACAACTACATCGCCATTTTCTTTTGATTTGTCTGCCATTTTGTAAACTCCTTACATTAAATATTGTTTGTAGAAAACATTGTTTTTGAATTACGTGTAATTACAAAACAGCGTATCACACAATCGCGATTTTGTCAATACGTAATTTCGTAATTTCGACCGTGATTCTTGCCAAAACAGCCGCTATCAGATTATGATTACGGTTAATGAGTCAACCTAAACAAGATATAAAAAATAAAATAGCTCAGAAAGCGCCCCCGTCGCTCTGGAAATCTATTATCCTCATCATCATTTTTACCTTTGGCATCGTCGGTTTGTTTGCGGTAATTATCTATCTGTTGATTAACGGCGCTCAACAAATAGGACTCTCAACAACCGGCTACATTGCCATATTTGTGGCAATTTCCGGGATTTTTGCCTGGCTGGTCAAACGCATAACTGATATCGTCTCAGATATGAGTCATTTTTGGTTTCCCGAAGAATCTGACGAGCAAGATGATCTTACCCGGCAAGATGATCTTACCCGGCAAGATTAGGTAATTACCACATCCTGAGTAAACTATTCATTTAACGGCTATGGTTTAGAAACGTGGAAAGTTAGATTAACATTTGGCCTATAAAATCCGTAATGCATAATGCGTAAAATGTAACAATTTGGCCCAATAGCAGTCATTAGGAATCGGGATTAAATAACTGTCTCATTTCAGAGCGCAGTAAATGGTAATTAGTAATTAGGGATTGGCTTAATAACCAATTACCATTTACTAATTACAATGTTGAGGGACAGTTATTTAATTCTCATTACTTAACGCATTACGAATTACGCATTACGGGCATAGAAGTGTCAATCTAACCTAAACCATACCCATTTAACTGCTGAGAAAATTTCTAAAAACCATCTTCAGCGAAGTCACTAATGAGATTAGATGATACGTGTAAGCCAATCTCCAATCTCCCAATCGGTTCGACAATGAAACAAGCGCTATTGATATTCTTTGCGGCCTTGAGTTTGATTACTCTGGCCGCCTGCACCCCAGACTCAGACAGTCTTGGCTTTGGTCAAGCCGAAGCCACGCCAGACGAAACCGCCACCCCCCTGCCCACCCCCATTCAGGTTTTCCAAACTGCCATCTCCGCCGATGGGGAAGTTGTTTTACCAATCCCGCCGCAAAAATTCACTTTCCAATCATCCGGCATGAGCGGAACCATTGCCGAGGTGTACGTGATTGTCGGCCAAAAGGTAAAAAAGGGCGACCCCTTAGCCAGAATTGACGACACCGACCTCCGCACCGCCTTGCAAAAGGCCGAAGCTGCCCTGGCCCTGACCCAGGCTCAAATTGCCAACGAGCAAGCCCCGGCGCTGGCCGGTGATATTTCTGAGGCCCAGGCCGGCGTAGAAGCCGCCCAGGCCGAACTGGAACGCCTGCTCAGCCTCCCCTCTGAGGATGCCATCAACAAAGCTGCCGCCGACCTAAAGCTAACCCAGGTAGACCTGGCCAAAGCGCAGGCGGCCTATGACGCCATCGCCTATTCCGATTCTATTGGGGCCAGCTCGCAGGCCGCCGAACTGCAAAAGGCCACGCTCAATTACGAGCGCGCCCAGGCCGTCTACAACGAAGCCGGCAGGCCGGCCACAGCAGCAGAGCTTGCCACAGCCCGGTCCAAAGTAACCCAGGCCCAAAATCAGCTTGATAAATTACTATCAGGCCTCCGCTCCGAAGCCCAGGCCGTAAACGAGGCCAAACTGAACGAAGCGATACTGCAAGTAGAAGAAGCTCGCGCCAATTTGGATAAAGCCCTGCTTGTAGCCCCGTGGGATGGCCTGATTACCGAGGTTAACGGCGCGCCCGGCGTGTCAACATCAAACGCCTCTATTACCATTGCCCAGGTTGAGCCGCTGCGCTTTGTCACCAGCAACTTCAGCGAGCGCAATCTGAGCGATATCACAGTTGGCGACGAGGCAACCATCTTTCTAAAAACCTACCCCAATGTCCCCTTTCCGGCGGTCATTCAGCGCATCGAGTTGGAGTCAACCCAAAAAGACGGCGACACAGCCCTTTTCAAAGTTCACCTGGATTTTAACAGCGGCGAATTTGAAGTCCGTCCGGGGATGACAGGGCGTATAGAGATTAGCATAGAAGAACCGCAAAGTTAGACACAATTATCAGTAATTGGTAATTGGTTATCAGTAATCGGTTGTGAGCGCCAACTGGTCACTGGTCACTGGTCACTGGTCACTGGTCACTGATGCTATGAATAACTCCAAACTTATCGCTGTGGGCTTGTTTGTTGTCAGCCTGGCCCTCTATATCAGCGCTCTTGCGCCTTCCGTGGTCACTATCTTTGACGATAGTTTGGAGTTCCAATTGGTAACTTATCAATTGGGCATTGCCCATCCTACCGGCTATCCGCTCTACACCTTGTTGGGAAAACTTTTCACCTTCATTCCCATTGGCAACGTGGCTTACCGCGTCAACCTGATGAGTGCGGTATTTGGAGCGGCAACGGTGGCTCTGCTTTATCTCCTTATTCTGCGTATGACCGCCCCCAAAAAGAAAATCTCGACTGCTGCAATCGAGCTTCCTCAAAATTTAGCGCAAAATGCAAGCGATATGCAGCAATTCCCGGCTCATCTGGGCGGCGTTATTGGGGCATCGCTGCTGGCCGTGGGGTTGGTTTTTTGGCAACAGGCCACCATTGCCGAGGTTTACACGCTTAACGCCTTTTTTGTGGCGGCGTTGCTACTCCTGGTCGCCAGCCTTCCTCAGAAGAGGGGACAAAATGGTAAATCCAACGCTTTGCCTGCTCTAGCCGGGTCTGTGACCCGGCGATACGGACTGCCAGAGACGCGGGTCATGGACCCGCTACAAGCAGAGCCAACCTCTGAAAAGAGGGTTTATTGGGCGGCATTTCTGGCCGGTTTATCGCTGACCCATCACCGCACCATGATTTTGCTGCTACCGGCGCTGGCAATTTATCTTTACCTTCTCTACGGTAAGCGACTCTTTAGACCCAAAACTATACTTTTAAGTATCTTTTTTGGTTTATTGCCGCTGCTCCTGTACCTTTACCTGCCTTTGAGAGGACACATCGGCTCCCTGGATGGGACCTATCAAAATACGTGGGCCGGATTTTGGCGACAGGTCAGCGCCGGCGGTTACGGAACCTTCATCTTCAGCAACCCCTTTGGTCACCAGCGAAACATTGTTTTTTACTGGCATATGCTGGCCGACCAGTTCTACACGACCATACCCGGTCTCATCGGGATTGTTTACCTGTTCAAAATAGGTCAACGGAAACATCTGATTCTAACCGGCCTGGCTTTTCTGACCTACCTCCCATTTAATCTCTTCTACAACGTCGCCGATATCGAGGTTTTTTTCATTCCGCTATTTCTGTTATGGGCCATTTGGAGCGGCGTGGGCGCAGTCTTTTTACTCCAGACCGCCGCCTCGCTAAAATACGCATCATGGCGACGCCCCATTGCGGTTACACTTGTGGCTATTTTTGCCTTTATTGTATTTCAACTTTTTCAGACTAATCGAGCCGTCATCAGTCAAACCTACACCTGGCAGGTTCACGACTACGGCCTCGATATGCTCCGGCAGCCGCTCGGCGATAACTCTGCCGTTGTGGGCATTTTAGGAGAGATGACCCTGCTCCGTTACTTTCAACAAACAGAAAAT
>JAJRVO010000791.1 GCA_024277275.1 Chloroflexota bacterium | reverse complement strand
GTAAAATCTTGCAGGTTGACGTGGATATCGTCAGCAGGCATTTCTAAAATGTGTCCGCTGGTAGCTTTTACCGTAAAGTCGGCGCCAAGCATTCCTTTGATAGTGCGGGCCTTTTTTGCCGATTCGACAATCAGGAGTTTTTTAGGCATAGGTTTGGCTCTTTGGTATCTTGTCAGTGAAAGTCTTGCGCAATTATGCGCTTATTTAAGGCTCAAAAAATTATACACCAAAACAATTGCCGCTGCCACCTTGTTAGCCGGTCAGAGTTGTGGTATTGTTGTTAATAATAAAATTTTGCGTCAACCCGAATCCTTTTACCCCAAGAAAAGACTTTGAAGATAGGGAAAGGCAACTCCCGAAAGGAGAACCCCGGCTGTGAAAGACGATCTTTCACTGCTGGAGCGAATTAAACTGCACGATCAGCAAGCTCTGGCTGAAGTTTATGATCGTTATTTTGATCAACTGTACTACTATATCAACTATCGTTTGGGCGACTCCGAGGCCGCAGCCGATTTGGCAGGAGAGGTGTTTTTAGCCCTGGTTCAAGCCCTAAAAAACGGTAAACCACCAAAAACGTCCCTAACAGGATGGCTATACGCTGTTGCTAGAAACCTGGCCGCAGATCATATTAAAAAACAGGTTAGAACCGTACCTCTAGTAGAAGATTTAGTAGCTGATGAGCCTCCGTTGACTGATCGAGCGTATCTGGCTCAACTGGTCCCAACCTTAAAAATGGCCCTACGCAAACTCACCGAAGACCAACAACATGTTATTGCCCTTAGATTTGGGCAAGGTTTAAGTTTAGCAGAAACTGCCCAGATAATGGATAAATCGGTGGGGGCAATTAAAGCCTTGCAACATCGCGCTCTGGCATCACTGGCTCGATTTATACCGGCGGAGGTTAATGATGACGGATAGATTTGAGTCTATCCTCGATGAAAGCATTTCGGCCCTCCAAGCTGGTGTACCTATCGAGGAGATTTTGGCAGAAGTCCCTGACTACGCCTCGGAATTGCGCCCGCTGCTCTATGCCGCTATGGTGTTGGCCGACCCCAACCCGGAGTTAGCGCCGGAGGAGAGAAAAGCGGCTCTACAGGCCAAGTACATGTCCCAGGTTGCAGAACTTCCCCCGGTTTTGCCCACTTTTGGCAATAAAGCGCAAGCCGTTTTTAGAATTATGAGACGGCGATTGACCCCCAAAACCGTTCTTAATGATCTAATTACCGTTACCATCACCATTTTCTTAACATTGGCTATGACCGCTTTGATTCTAAGTTACGCAGCCGCTAACAGCCTCCCCGGAGATTTCCTTTACGGCGTCAAGCGAATCTCGGAGAACGTGCAACTTACTTTTGCTTTTAGCGCAGAGCGTAGAACTGCGTTAGAAGACACATTTAATCAACGACGCTTAGATGAGATTGAGGAACTGATTCAACAAAACCGGGCGGCGGTGGTCAAATTTAAAGGCGCTTTAAACACCAAAGTTGAAAATCTGTGGATCATTGAGGGGATCACGGTCGTTATATCAAATGATACCCTCATTGAGGGAGACCCTCAAGAAAACGATATGGTAGAAGTAATTGGCCTGCTTAGAACTAATAATGTGCTGGTGGCTGATACCGTTAAAAAGATAAGATGAAAACCAATCTCTTATTGTAACTTCTCGATAATCCGGGGCGGAGTGCAGATTGCAATCAGCATTCCCCTGTTACCCCCAAGTTATTAAGGTGATACTCTTATTGATAAAAAAGCCCTCCAATCGGAAGGCTTTTTTTGAATCCATCTTAAAAGAAACTTTCTGCGTTGTTCTCAACCAATTAAACTTGCCCCCATCCGGGCCAAAACCATATCTTCCTCTTCAGGTAAACCGCTAACGCCAACAGCGCCAACAACCTGGCCCTGGACCACAATGGGCACGCCTCCCCCCCAGGCCACGTACCGCAAATCGCCAAAGTTGGTCATAGGAAACTTTTCTTCCAAAGAGGCTTGACCGATAGCCCTGGACTCTTTCTGCTCACGAGCGGCAGTAAATGCCTTATTAATGGCAATATTTATCGACGGCAAGCGGCAACCATCGGTACGCACAAAGGCAATCAGTTCGCCATGTATGTCAACCACGGCCACGGCAGCGCCTTTATTCTCCTTATCCAACTTTGCTTGAATAGCCGCTATAATTTTCAAGGCATCGGTATGAGACAGGTTGTTGCTCTGATACATTTTAAGCTCTCCTATATTGCTACAAAACCGAAATTTCTGGGGGTTGGTCTTGCAGCAAAGCCATAATTTTGTCGTAGGTATCATCCAAAAGCTCAGGCACTACCCGCGTGTTACCCACAACTGAAATATAATTATTATCCGCAATCCACCGAGGCACAATGTGCGTATGCAGATGGTCGGCTATACCGGCCCCGGCTGCCTGGCCAATATTTGTGCCGATATTAAAACCATCCGGCTGCATTAACTCCGACAGCAACTCGACAAAGTAAGTCGTCAAAAGACTCATCTCAATCTGGGTACTCCGGGAAGTTTCGGTTGGAGTTGATACGTGTTGGTAAGGCAATATCAGTAAATGACCGGTGTTGTAAGGGTAAATATTCATCAGCGCAAAGGCTGTTTTACCGCGATAGAGCAGGTAATTATCACGGTCACGTTCAACGTTATCATTTACTACTGCGCAAAAAACACAGCCGTCTGTTTCCTTTTTTGGCGAAGTCACATATTTCATTCGCCACGGAGCGTATAAAATTTCCGCTGACATTTTTCTCCCAACAAACCACTAATATTATACAAACCTTAACCTGGACAAGCCAGAACCAAACAGACGGGAAGTAGGAAGTGCGAAGGCTTTGCGTTCGACGGAGTAAGAAGTAAGGGAAAATTCTCTACTCCCTACTTCCTACTTCCTACTCCCCGGATAACCCAAATTTTCTTGCCCAAAAAGCAAGGACTCAAGTGTTAAGATATTAATTGTACCAAAGAGGGAATGATTGAGCGAATTTACAAATTGGCAAGGCGGGGGTACTATAATAATTGGAATATATAGGGATGGTTCACAATTCGGTTGACACTTTTCTACCAGACGAACGACGAATGACGGACGAAAACCGCCTCATATTCACGTTGGGTCTGTCGTCCGTCGTTGGTCATTCGTCAAAAGTGTCAAGTGAATTTCTGGGCTTTATGAACCATCTCAATATAGAGATTTTATCTATGACAAAACTTTCCGGCGACCTTGTGCGTTACAAATTAAGCACCCACACCTTTGGACAGAACGTTATTTATACAGAGCAAATTGGCTCAACCAACACCGAGTTAAAACAGTTGGCTCGATCAGGCGCGCCGGAGGGACTGCTATACCTAACAGATGAGCAGTTGATTGGCCGCGGACGAATGGAGCGAAGCTGGTACGCTCCCGCAGGCTCCAGTTTGCTTATGTCGCTGCTTTTCAGGCCGGGCGATTATATTATTCCGGCTCAAGCGCAAGCCTTAACTATGCTTTGTTCCCTGGCTATGGTCGATGCCATTACCGCCAAAACCGATCTGTCCCTCAACATAAAATGGCCCAACGATCTGGTCTGGAAGGACGGCAAAAAAGTAGGCGGAGTTTTAACCGAGGCTGAAATTGAAGGCGATGAATTAAGCTGGGTTGTCGTCGGGATGGGTCTAAATGTTAATATTGATTTTAGCGATCAAACAGAACCTGTCCCAGATCGACCCGGCAAACCCAATACAGGACACCCACCTCTGGCCCATACCGCCACGAGTCTCTCAATGCTTCTAGGCCAAGACACGGGCGATCTGCGTCTGCCCATTTTACAGGATTTTCTAAAAAACGTGGAGCAACGCTACAATGCCCTAAAACAGGGCGTTTCGCCTCACTACGAGTGGCAACGCCGCCTGATTGGTTTAGGGCAAACCGTGTCCGTCACTGTTTTGGATGACGCTCGGCAGGTCCAGGGAAAAATCACCAGCGTAACCGAGAGCGGAGCCTTACGCATCAGGCAGGCCGATGGCTCAATAGTCACCATTTTGGCAGGAGACGTAACCCTGAGATGACCATCAGGGGATTGCTTGCGGCGTTCATTGCGTGTATTATGAAATCAGCTTAAATGAGAAAACTCAGTAATTCAACGTAGTTGTAAAAAGATGAATGACGAACGACGGAGGACAAATGAAGCGATAGTACAGGGTTTTTGTCGTTCGTCCACCGTCTTTCGTCCGGTTACATAAAACGCTCTAAAGAATTACCGAATCATCTCTAAATAATTGACAGGAGTCAATCTATTTCCAAAAATACTCAGGCTTTACCAACAAAACCTCCCGCCGAACGCGCTTTTGTGGTCGGTGTTGAATTAAAACAACCAAGAAAAAACAACAACTCTTTTTCCATTGAGGACTCTCTGGAAGAGTTGGCGGCTCTGGCCGACACCGCCGGGTTGCAGGTTGAAGGGGGCG
>JAJRVO010000790.1 GCA_024277275.1 Chloroflexota bacterium | reverse complement strand
CAGCCAATTGGCCCGCCTCTTATTGGCCACACCAACGATGTCAACAGCATAGCCTGGCGCCCGGATGGTCAAGCCCTGGTTTCCGGCAGTTGGGATAACACACTCATTTTGTGGAATATTAACTTTGACTCATGGCAAGAGCGCGCCTGTCACATTGCTAACCGCGACCTGAGCCAGGAAGAATGGGATGAATTTATTGGAGGCAGTCATCCCTATAAAGCCCTCTGTAGCGAATAGAAATTATCGCGTTTGTTTATCATTTAATGCAATGGGATTAAGTAGAATGGGGCGGGGTTAAACTTAGCCCCATTCTGTTATGTACCGGGTAAAGTAAACTTGAATGTAGTCCCCTGACCAAGTTCGCTTTCAACCCAAATCTTATTCAAGAATCCAGGTTTTTTCCAAGACTCATTGGAAAACAAGGTTGCAAGGTTGCAGGGTAGCAGGTTCGGTAATTTGCAACTTTGCTACCCTGCAACCTTGATCGATAATTTTTTGTCAAGGTAAAAACTGACGCTAATAAATCTACTCACCCTGCTTTCTGGCCTTAACTTGTTGCAAAATATCTTGCAAGGCTTCGATGGGTTGAGCGCCGGAAATTAGATATTTGTCCTGAACAATTGTACCCGGAACACCGTTAATGCCATAAGCCCTGGCCTGGGCCACATCGGTATCGACCTGCTCGGCATAAACGCCGTTTTCAATGGCCGCCACAAATTCAGCCCGGTCCAGACCGACTTCTTCAGCCAGGTCGCCCAGAATTTTCAGGTCGCCAAAATCGCGGTCTTCAATGAAATGCGCTTTGAACATTGCCTGGTGGTAAGCATCGCCAAACCCCTTCTCTTCCGCATATTTGGCCCCTTCCAACGCCCATCGAGACTTTATCCCCCATCGATGGTGTTCCATCTCTACGCCAAAACGTTCCTTGGCCGTCTGGCTGGTTTGGGGCCAGGCTGCGGCAATGCGCTCTTTGTAGGCTTGTTCATGGTCGGGGTCCATTGGGGGCGCGTTTTTGGGACGTAGTTCAAAACTTTTCCAAATAACTTCAATATCTTCTGCTTTGGCGAGTTCGTCTAAACTAGTACAGCTTGGCGGAAGTCTTTCGGTAGTTACAAGCAGCGCGTTGCTTAGTTTATGGAGTGAAAAAGTGCACTTTTTCACTCCATAAACTACCGAAGGATTTACGCCGCCGTGTACTAGACTTAATCATGTAACACCAGAGTCACACAAAGTCGCTCCATACTTCAAATTTGATGGTCATAATTACCTCACTGTGTTTTTATTTGGCTGTGTTTCAAATGAGTTGGAGTGCAGAATTTATTCTGCTAATAACCCACAAAGCGGAATGAATTCCGCACTCCTGTATCTACGCAACTGAAATGAAACACACCCTGTTTATTTTAACGCCGGCTCAATGCAGCCCGACACATCATTCCGGGGATTGTTGACTACAGTTGACACCGGGTAGGCCGTCATTTCCTCGGCGGGATAAGGGATGAGCAGCCCGTTGAGTTGCTGCGGGTTTTGTTCAGTCGGGTCGAGCCACTGAGCATAAGCCTGCCGGGGCAAAATGACCGGCATCCGGTTGTGGATGTTAGCCATAAACTCGTTGGGCTGGGTAGTGATGATGGTGCATGACAGAATGGTCTCATCCTCCGGCGAGCGCCACGACTCCCACAAACCGGCAAAGGCAAACGGCTGCCGCGATTCCAACTGAATGTACATCGGGGTTTTGCTTTTGTCCGGGTTACGACGCCACTCGTAAAAACCATCGGCCAATACCAGGCAGCGCCGTCGTTTGTACGCTGTTTTAAATGACGGTTTTTCGGCCAGGGTTTCGGAGCGGGCGTTAATCATCCGGTGGCCGATTTTGGGGTCTTTGGCCCAGGAAGGAATCAGACCCCATCGAAAAAACTCTATTTTGTTTTGCCCGTTGTTAGCAACCACGGCCACAGGCTGCGAGGGCGCAACGTTATAACGTGGAGTTAACTCATCCGGCGCTTCAAAATCGACAAAAGATTCTGCCAGCTTTTTTGAGTCGGTTGTCAAAGTAAATCGTCCGCACATAATTTATCTCTCATTTCCAGGTTGCAAAGTACGTCACAATGCTTACGCTATTTTAAGAATTGCCGACTCGTGATGCGTGATGCGTGATCTTTTTCCCACGCATCACATATCACTCGTCACGGATTTTGGGATAACTATTTTTTTGGGACTGCCTAACCTGGACAAGCCAGAACCAAACAGGCGGGAAGTAAGAAGTAGGGAGTAGGAAGTAGGGGGAAAATCCTTACTCCTTACTTCCTACTCCCTACTCCCCGATTTTACAAAATTTTCTTGCCCAAAAAACAAGGATCCAACTGCTAAGGTACTAAAAGAATTGACATACCTGTGTTTTCTGATATATATGTCCAATTCTTTAATTTTATTTTCGGAGAACCAATAATGCAAATTCCTAAAAAGGCCCTTTTGGTAAAAGGGCCAATTGGAAGAACACTAATCAAACTGACTGTTCCGATGATTTTAGGTATTCTCGGTATGGTGGCTTTTAATCTGGTCGACACCTTTTTTGTGGGACAACTTGGCACCAATGAACTGGCCGCAATTAGTTTTACCTTCCCGGTTATATTTGTGCTTGGCAGCCTGGCTATGGGGATTGGCATGGGGACCTCGGCTATTATCTCGCGGGCCATTGGAGAGGGCGACCAATACAAGGTAAAACGTCTGACCACAGACGGCCTGGTGTTAGCCATATTGATTGTGGTGTTTTTCTCTATGATTGGCTTGTTGACGATTGAACCTGTTTTTCGCTTGTTAGGAGCCTCGCCGGAGATTATGCCCTTAATCAAAGAATATATGGTAATCTGGTACTGGGGCATGGCCTTTGTGGTAATCCCGATGGTAGGCAATAACGCCATCCGAGCTACGGGCGATACAAAAACGCCCAGCGCCATTATGTTGGTGGCCGTGGTAACAAATATTGTTCTGGACCCTCTCTTGATTTTCGGGTTTGGCCCTTTTCCCCGGTTAGAACTGGCTGGAGCCGCTATTGCCACCGTTATTGCCCGGGCTGTCACCATTTTTGTTTCTCTGTGGATTCTCTATCACCGCGAAAAAATGATAACGTTTGCTTTGCCTGATCCCAAAGCCCTTTTGGAATCATGGAAGAAAATCCTTTATATCGGCCTCCCTGCCGCCGGAACAAATATGATCTTGCCCATCGGGATAGGAGTTGTTACCCGCCTGATTGCTACGTACGGCTCAGAGGCTGTGGCTGGTTTTGGGGTAGCATCTCGAATCGACATGTTTGCCTTGACGGTAATTATGGCTCTAGCTTCGGTGCTGGCCCCTTTCATTGGACAGAATTGGGGGGCCGGTGAATTAGAGCGGGTAACTTTAGGAGTAAAATACAGCCAACGCTTTGCGCTGGGCTGGGGCGCGATGATGCTAATTTTGCTGGCAACTGCCGCCAGGCCCATTGCCGCACTGTT
>JAJRVO010000789.1 GCA_024277275.1 Chloroflexota bacterium | reverse complement strand
GCAAAGGATTGCGGCCATTGCGGCCAGATAGCCAAGCAATATAACCCCCATCCATTTTTGCCCCAGGTAGCCCAGAATCATTGCCAGCATAATAAAGGCCAATGCGGTTACTACCAGTTCAAAAATAATTACAGGTTCCATACCTGATAGGAAGAGAGTGGAGACAATTGTTCTTAATGCGGCATTTAGTTCAAAAATGATCATAGGGTTCATACTGTGTCCTCCTATATTCCACTTAAATTCCCAAGCGGTCAATGGCAATAAAATTTAACGGCAACAACATAGTTTTCCTCAAAGAGATTTTTTGATAAGAATTTAGTCAGAGTAGTTGTCTGTTGCTGACAGTTTTTGTATTTGCGTATGAGGTTGTGAAAGAACAAACCAATTGGTTTGAGATGAGGAAAGGGGAATATCAAAAGCAGAAAAATGGCTCCACAGGATTATGCGCAACACAATCTTGCCACTATTCTAAAACGCCAGATATTACACTGGGTGCTGAATTATTATGTAAAAGGGGGGGCGAACAGCGCCTTTGAGTGTCTATTGTGAAGGTGCTAACTGCAAGCAAATACTACGCTTGCTGAAACGTTCTTAATCAGCCATTGGGTGGCTTAAAAGAGTACGATGAAGGGGAGGTTGGACGCAAAAGATATTTGATTTTGTCTTGGGGCAATAACCAATATTTTCAATTCTTGACAGGACATAGCTGGATAGTTACTTATATTATGACACACAATTACCAGAATTGGTAGGGGCAAAATGCTACTCTTTGCCGGAAAAAATGCTACCTTTTGTCGAAAAAAGGCTATCTGGGTAACTGAACTGAAAAAACCACAGAAGTTGTGAGAATTTGTATAACGATTGCTACTGAAAACAATTATCAGAAGGCAATGACATGTCTGAGCCGTAATATTGCCTGACTACACTTGTGCAAGCGTTTGGTAAAGCTGAGTGGTGTCGCTTAATTCTTCAGGATCACGGTCAACAACATGAAGCTTCCATAAATCTGGCCTTGCCGTTTTTATAAAAAGAATCACCCATAAGGCTAGAATGGAAGGGATAAATAGGCCCAGTAAAAATGTTGTCAAGCCGAATAGAAGGATCAGTTCGTTGAATAAAAGGATCAGTACCCCATATACTACAAAGGCAGTTATTAAAATCAAGCTAATTATTAAAGTAAAACGCCGGTTCATTATTTTCTCCTTTATATAAATGATGTGGAACTGACTAGAAAAGGCCAATCTACTTATTGTATTGTTTGGTAAGAGCTGCAGGATATCTATTCATTTTAGCGAGACTTTGGTCCAGAAGTTGGGTATCTAACCTGCCCGGAATTTGTTCTTGAGCCAAGCAGTTTGAATTTTGGAGCGAACTTGCCTTCAACCAGAGCTTCCAGAAAGGCATTTCTTCAAAAGCTAGTTGCAGCGCTATGATAAAGTAATAAAATGGTATGGGTATAGGCTGCTTAACGGTGGTTATCTTTTGCAGCGCATTTTGCTTGACTTGGATGGCTGCCGTCTCTCCGTAGGAGTTGGGTAATGGCGACGGCTCTAAAGCAGACTCTTTGGTATCTTGGGCAAAATGCCGGTTACGTTCTTCTTGGGCCAGGGCAGACAACTCTGCCATCTGGTAATAATCATGCGGTTCAAGCTGCCCTGTGGCTTGCCAGTGTCCAGGGTTAAGGCAGCGATTGCCGGTAAATTGAGTGTCCGTTGTTTGATAGTGGTTACAAATCTTGCAGTTATTAGGGGTGTTAGTAGTCATTAAAATATCCTTTATCAGTCTCAATGTAAGATGCTTTAGGGCATTAACCTGCCGTTTTACTGTCAAATTGAACTGCCATAGGGCGCCGGCAAAACGTCTTTAGGCGTTTCTTTACGGTAAGCCTGTGGTTCAGACCTCCGTGCCAAACCCCCACTTCAGGCTTATCCGTCTTTGTCGTGGTCTTGCCGGTTGTATTTGCATATGCTTCATTATTCTTTTTAGTGTTTGAACTTTGGAAGAACATCATCTAACTCACTTTTCTCCAGAGTCCCCCGAAAGAGGATAATTACTGATCAAGATTTAACTGCCCCAAAAATGAAAGAAACCCCATACCGCCGCTGTAGGAACAATAATGGTGAATACCACTGCCCCTAAAATAGCGACACATCCCTGTGGAGTGGAGTTCGTAGCTGTCAAGTACACACAAATTGGAAACCCTACGATGAAAACTACAACTGCTCCTCCCATAACTATAAGTTCTACCATTCTTCAAAACCTCCTGACTAGTACAGCTTGGCGGAAGTCTTTCGGTAGTTACAAGCAGCGCGTTGCTTAGTTTATGGAGTGAAAAAGTGCACTTTTTCACTCCATAAACTACCGAAGGATTTACGCCGCCGTGTACTAGCCCTAAAATCCACAATCAAGGCACGGACTACCTATCGTTATTGTCTCAGTTTTATCTGACATTAAAAAGAGCTTTTGCAAGAAAAATAAAACGGGATGGTTACATAACCATCCCGTCACGGTATCTTTACTATCTCACTAAACTGACATGAGGCTTACATTAGCATAAATAGCCCTCGCTCTTCATCAATCTCAACCCTTCCAGCCGGAGGGCTTCCGGGAATAAGGCGGTATAAATATTGCAATGAGGACTCTGTCTGTCAAATCTGCCTGTAGCTCGATAAGTTTCCAGAGGACACCCTCCCGTGCAGCGGTATCGCCAAATACACTCTCTACAGCCTTCCTTATCGTCCACACTAATAGCAGGAATGATGCCGTTTGCTACCAGCTTAAGGGCATCATTTGTCTTACTGGTAACTGTTGCACTCTCTAATTCCATCTGGCATTGAGCTACTTTGCCGGTGTGGGTAAAAACCAAATAGTTTTGCCCTACCCCACAGGTATGCGTATGTGCTTGTGCTTGCACCCGGTCAAGCAAGCCTCCCAAAAAGGGGCGGAGAGGTAAATATTTTTCTACCACTTGATAGACCTTACGCATACCTTCAATAATTTGAAACTCGTCAAACTTTAAATTTTTGTAGTTTGCCGACAATAAATTCTCTCGATAAAAGTTGAGATTAAAAGATAAGTCTCTTTCGATTGCCCAGGCAACTGCATCGGCGGCGGCCGAAGCATTGCGACCGGTAATAGTGATAGAAATATCGGGGCGAATGGCATGAGGTAGCAGGATATTATCTACAGTGTGTTCAATTCTGGCAAACGTTCCCTTACCTCCTCGGGTAGGGCGTTGGGCATCATGAGCTGCGTTTACTCCATCCAACGAAATCATTAGCTTGACGTGAGAATCAACTAGCCAGCGAGCCATAGCCGGTGTCCATACAGTACCGTTACTAAGTACAACCGCTTGCAAGTTTAGACCTTTTTCATCAGCAAGTTTTTGGGCATAAGCATGTAGACGTTGCACCAATTTGAAATGTAGAGCAGCTTCACCCCCAGCGTATTTCAATTTAACTGTTTGAAAACCATTGTTCTCCGCTGCCTGAAAAACAGCTTCTACTGTTCTTAAGCCAATTTCACTGGACATATGGGCGCTGGATTTACGAACATAGCAGTAAGGGCAATCCAGGTTACAAGCATTGGTGATGTGCAGCCAGGCAGTTAAAGTAGTGGGGTGATTTTGAGACATAGTTGGGTTT